>JASMTL010000028.1:0-2993 GCA_041694315.1 Methanosarcinaceae archaeon
ATGGCAGATACAACCCTGACATTCCACAGAATGAAAACCGGCCTCGAAAACCATGGTGAATTTACAGGAGACGTCGAAGTTGTCAATATCGGTGTTTGCAGAGATGCAGAAGATGCTGTAAACAGAGGGGATCTGGAACCTCTGCTCAAACGCCATATTGATTCCCATAAAGGACAGTCCGGCAGGGTACTTATAATCGGAGGAGGCAGATACTCCGGAGCACCGGCCCTTTCAGCAATGGCTGCCCTGCGCACCGGTGCAGACATTGTGACCGTTGCCTCCCCGGAAAATGTGTCGGATACAATTGCCTCATTTTCCCCCAACCTCATTGTCAGGAAATTATCCTCTGACATTCTGCAGACAAACGATATTGAAATCTTAAAAGAGCTTATTCATTCACACGATGTAGTAGTTATTGGAATGGGGCTGGGTAATGAAGAAACAATACGTCAGGCAATACACCAAATCCTTCCTCTCTGCAAAAAGGTTGTTGCGGATGCAGATGCCCTTAATGAATTACAATTACCCCCTCCTGAAAATTGCGAAATGATACTTACTCCTCATTCAGGGGAATTGGCAAGACTCACAGGAAAGGAAGTTGAAAAAGAACTGCCTGCAAGAGCCAAAATGTTACAGGCTTTTTCCCGGGAAAATAAAGTTATAACCATTCTTAAGGGAAAAACCGATATAATTTCTGACGGCAGATACACAAGACAAAACTATAGCGGAAATGCCGGTATGTCCGTGGGAGGCACAGGAGATGTGCTCGCGGGAATCGTAGGTGCCCTCTTCTGTCGCACGGATGCATTTAAAGCCGCTTGCTGTGCAACATTTGTCAATGGGGAGGCAGGAGATGTTGCTTTTGCAGAAAAAGGATACGGATTACTGGCAACCGATGTGATCGAACATATTACAGACATTATGAAACAATAAAAGGTGAATTAAATGACACACACAAAAGACAGGAATATTGTAGTGGATATTGAAAGGAACAGACTGCGGGTTATAATCAGCCACGGAGAAGATGAAGAGATCATCAAATTGAGTGTCGGTGAAGCCCGGACACTGCACCAGGCCCTCGGGGATAAACTTGAGGATTATGAGCAGCGCCAGAATCTCAGAATCGATTAAACGGGGCGAATAAGTGGGAGAATTTACTCACATCAAAGATGGCCATGTCCATATGGTCGACGTATCCGAAAAAGGCAAAGTGAAACGCACTGCTCTTGCCCGTGGCAGTATATTTCTTGGAAAAGAGACTATTGGAGAAATCCAAAGGGGAGATGTCGAAAAGGGCAATGTACTGGCAACGGCCCGTATTGCCGCCATAATGGCTGTCAAAAAGACTCCGGAGCTCATCCCGATGTGCCACCAGATCCCGATAACCGGTATCGACATGGATTTTGAGATATGTGAAGACAGGATTACCGTTGACCTATCCGTCAAATCCAGAGGGCAGACAGGAGTGGAAATGGAAGCAATTACAGGCGTAAGCTGTGCCCTCCTTGCAATATGGGACATGGTCAAGGCACTTGAAAAGGACGAAACCGGAAACTATCCCCACACCCGCATCACTGATATTGAGGTAATACATAAAGTAAAAGAAAGCTGATACCTAATTCTTATAAGTCACCAGTGCATTCATAGCCATTATTAAAAAAAGCGAGGGAATGATGTGAAAATAATAGCCGGACCAGCTTCCCAATTGCTTGCCTCTAAAGTGGCACAGCAACTCAATACGCCCCCCACAATATGTGATTATAAAAGATTCCCTGACGGGGAACTGTATACCCGTATCAAGGACGATAGCATCGATGATGTTACTATCATACAGAGTACACCTACAGATGGCGATTATGTAGCCCTGTTGCAATTAATAGATGCTTGTGAGGAAGCACCAACCATCAACGTTGTGATACCCTATATGGGATATGCCAGACAGGACAAAGTATTCAAGCGGGGAGAACCCATCAGTGCGCGCGCAATTGCCAGAACCATAAACGCTGACAGGGTTTTCACGGTAAACATACATGAGAGAAGCATACTTGAATATTTCAATGCTGATTCCTTTGACCTGGACGCTTCACACTTGATTGGAAATCATATACGTTCCCTGAACCTGACCGATCCACTCATAATCTCCCCGGATTCCGGTGCCCTCGAACTTGCAAAAAGTGCATCTGCAGACATAGGCATTCCCTACGAGCAACTGGAAAAAACAAGACACAGCGGAGAAAGTGTAACGATTGCTGAAAAGGAGATTGATGTGAGCGGAAGGGACCTGATACTGCTGGACGATATGATAGCAACAGGTGGTACCATGGCAGAATCAATCCGTATGCTTAAAAGTCAGGGCGCTGCAGACATATATGTTGCCTGTATACATCCGGTACTTGCACGCAATGCTGTGGTGCGCCTTTACAATGCCGGTGTCAGGGAGATCATATCCACCGACACCCTTGAAAAACCCCAGAGCAGTATCTCGGTAGCCCCCCTGATAGCCGATACCCTTAAAAGCCTCTAATATTCACCTATATAAGGAGTGTTATGAATGGCTTTACCGGAAATCTGTCCCATTGATGGGACCCAGGTGTGCAAAAAAAGAAAGTGTCACCTCTACCATGTGGATTGGCGTACCGGTGATGAAAACTGTTCCGTTGGGTATAATCAGACCACAAAAATGAGAAAAAGTTCTGAATCTGTAGTGGATGAATACGCACAACGTGTGAAGCAAAAACTAAAGAACAGGACAGAACCACCGGTAGATTCCAGAGAACCCACAAAAGAAATCCCACAACCAGGAAGAGATAAGGCTCCCACAAAAGAAAAAACCAGAGAGATATCCACAGAAGGAAAGAGGAAAAGTATAGATAAAGCAATGGAACTTGACCTTCCAGATGATTATGAAGAAGAGTTCTGGTCAGACAGATAAAGCAGATAACATGCACGCAGATATGCTGCAATCTGTATATG
This sequence comes from Methanosarcinaceae archaeon, assembly GCA_041694315.1. Taxonomy (GTDB): domain Archaea; phylum Halobacteriota; class Methanosarcinia; order Methanosarcinales; family Methanosarcinaceae; genus Methanohalophilus. The sequence continues at coordinate 2,974 of JASMTL010000028.1, forward strand.
ACACACTCATCCGGGAATTT
>JASMTL010000029.1:0-24051 GCA_041694315.1 Methanosarcinaceae archaeon
CAATACAACTACTAAAAAAAGAAGGGTGTTCTGAAAAAGTAATCCAGCACTGCATTGAAGTATCAAAGGCATCCGAAGAGATTGCAGGCAGGCTTCAAAAAAGGGGCTACGATGTCGACATTGAACTCGTCAGAATCGGCGGGCTTTTACATGATATCGGAAGAGGTACCACACACGGCATTATGCATGCAGATGCCGGTAGCCGGCGTGCAGCTGAACTGGGCCTTGATGAAAAACTAATCGCTATTATAAGAAACCATATTGGTGCAGGCATCCCTGCAGATGAAGCAAAAGAGATGGGGCTTCCATCACAGGATTATATCCCCCTTTCCATGGAAGAGAAAATCGTTGCTCATGCGGATAACCTTGTGAAGGGAACAAAACGCATATCTACAGAGGAACGTATCAACCGAATGAAGAAAAAGGGTGTCAGGAAGAAGGCCATGGAAAGAGTTCATGACCTTGCCGAAGAACTTGGAATAAGGCAACTTTAAATTTTATGGAATACAGGAAAGCAATGGCTTTACATTCACACTCTGCAACACTTTCTCCTGATCATAACCAAACCCATAAGAGTAATACTTACCAAGAGGACAGCGACCTTTATGACCCGGTCCATGATAATCCGAACCACCTGTTTTTAAGAGACCATAGCGATCAGCTATTGAATTCATAATAGACACATTAACCATGCGGCTTTGCCCGTAGAATGTTTCAAAGCCATCAATCCCCATATCGACCATGTCTGAAGCGATTTCCAAAAGGCTATCAACCTGACCATTTTCTCCAAGTGTTCTCAAAAGATGGGCACAGACTGCTTTACCACCTGCTTTTTGTATTATGCCGATAGCATCTTTAACAGGCATCGAAGAAGTACCCACAATACAGGGTGAATCCGAACGTAACCATTCATTATGAAAATCAAACGCTGAAACCTCTCTGTTTGTTACCGCTTTTGCAATATCATGTGTGGTAACAGTACCTTTTGAGCAGGAAAGGGAAGATGCATCGACTTCCCAGCCATGCTCCCCCAGAAGAGAGGATATCTTCTTTGCCCTCTCAAACCTTTCACCAGATATCTTTGCAAGCACAGTTTTTAATTTAGTATTTTCAGCATCAATGCCCATGCCTAGTATATGAAAGTCCATTCCCGCATATCTGGTTGTCAATTCAACACCCGGGATTAATTCAACACCATATCGTGACGTAGTTTCACTAATAGAAAGAACACCATCCAGCGTATCATGGTCTGTAAGACAGATATATTTCAGTCCCACTTCAGCAGCTTCCTTAACCAGGTCATCAGGTGAAAGTGTACCATCAGAATAGAAAGAATGTGTATGCATATCAATAATCATATTTTACCCCTTATGAATCAAATCTTCCCAGGACTCAGATAAACTAATAATCCATATATAATTTGTGGCACAATTATATATATAAGATGTTTAATATATACTTGGTGTCACCTGATTTTGCAAAAATCTTCATGAAAATGCAAATATAACCACATAGAACACAATGTTCAAAAAGGATTTTTCGCTTTCTCTGTGTTCTATGTGGTTAATACGTGAAGTATAGATATTCCACAAAGCCAATTTTATAGAAACTCATAAATAGTGTTTAAACCGAAATGATACTGCTGCATAAGAAAATGCAACGAAGGTATCTGATAATGGCAATGTCGAAAAAAGATTTAGACAGAAAAAAAGGTGCAAAGAGAGATAAACTGGCAAAACTGGAAGAATTAGCATCCAGCGGCGACAAAGATGCCAAAAAGAAACTTGCCAAGGAAAAAAGGAAAGGAAAATAACTTCCTTTCACTTTTTTGACGCGTAATTATTAATTTACAATCCATCCTCCAAAGAGTTTGCCGCCGTATAAACACTCCCAACCCCGGAAGTATATTGCGTTATACCCAAATCTTCCATAAATTCTTCTTTTATTGCTCCTTTATTCATTGACCCTATTGCAGGGACCCGTAACCCATTCATCGCACCGGACTTCAGTATCACAATACCGGAATAGCTTTGAGTTTGCAAAAAATCATTCACCTATAAGCTTTCGTGTAGTCTCTGCCACATGCCGACCCTGGAAACGTGCAATTCCAAGCTCGTTCTCGCTCGGATGCCTGGTATCAGGACCGTTGCCCGCAATAGTTGAAGCTCCATAAGGACTGCCACCTGATATTTCATCAAGGGTTGTTTGTTTTACCTCTGAATAAGGAACACCCACAATCACCATCCCATGATGCAGTAATGTTGTATGGAAGCTGAGTATGGTCGATTCCTGACCCCCATGCTGGGTAGCACTGGATGTAAAGACACTGCCAACTTTACCGATAAGTGCACCTTGCGCCCAGATACTGCCAGTACTGTCAAGGAATGTTCGCATCTGGGCAGTCATCATCCCATAGCGAGTCGGAGTCCCGAAGATGATAGCATCAGCTTCCACAAGATTGTCTATGCTTACAACAGGTATATGCCCAAAGCTCTTTTTGGACATTAACGCCCCCATTTTCTCCAGAATCTCAGGACTAAGAGTCTCAGCTACCTGATAAATTCCGACTTGTGCACCTTCTATTTCCCGGGCACCTTCGGCAACTGCTTCCGCCATCCTGTAAACGTGCCCGTAAAGACTGTAAAATACAACGTTTATTTTCATTGTCCCCACCTGCTTGACTGTTATTCCCATAACAATAAGTAACCTATGATACGTTCATTTTAAAGGACAAATATTTTTTGGCCCTGTAGAAATCTTCAAATGAGAGATGAAGTTGATGAAGACATCTACATTACAGAAACCTTGTAGAAACGATGTTCTCTGTTTTAAAAAAGGAGATATGGGGAAAAACTGAGGAGAACAAAATACAGAAATCAGGTGAAAGTGGTCAAGTTCAAATTATTAAGTTATAATAGAGACAGGACAACTTCTATTTCAGTAATTATTCAAATGAGGATTTCTACATAGCCTGTTAATTATACTTTTTTAATATCTTCGACCATCAGATCATAATCATCAAAGCCTTTCTCCACGACTACAATCACACAAACCAGAACACCCAACACAGTAGTTACAAAAATAGCTATCATGATGGTTATCTGGTATTTGATGGCCAGTATGGGATCCACTCCACCCAGTATCTGACCGGTCATCATGCCCGGCAAAAATACTATACCCATAGTTGCCATGTTGGCAAGAGTGGGTTTAAGAGAAGATAGCATGCTTCTTTGCATATAGGGAAACAGGGCTTCTTTCCTGGATGCACCAACACAAAGCCTGTACAGGTAGCGTTGCTCATTGTTCTTTACATCATGATAAAAATCGTTCAATGCAACAATATTTGCACGCAGGGAGTTGCCCATAAGCATACCTGCAATGGGTATGAGGTAACGAGCCTCAAAGATATCATCAAGTTTTATGATAAAACCGGTAAAATAAAACAGAACCAGTATGTTCGCAATGGAAAAAAGGAGTAGCATTGTGGGAAGAAAAGGTCCTGTCTTGAAATCCGTTCCTTCGAGTATGGTGTATGTCGCAAAGAACAGCATTACGAATATCCACAAAATGTTAATGAGTGGGTTGTTGATATCAAAAACTACGGTAAGCAGAAGGCCTATCAGGAATAACTGGAAAGACATCCGCGATACGATAATGACACTTTTCTTTATGATACCCAATTTAAAGTAATAACTTACCAGAAAGGGTAGAATGAGCAACAAGGCGCAGAATATGAAACCGGAAACACCGATGTTTTGAATTACGTTAATTTCTGCCATCTAACCACCTCATTTGTTTGGGATGTCCACAACACGCAAATCTTCTCTTTCCCACTGGGGATCATGTGAAATAACAACTACTGTTAATGAAGGGTCATTGACAAAATAATCAACTACCTTTGATTTCAATGAAGAATCGAGAGAAGAAGTGGGTTCATCAAGCAAAAACACATTCCTTTCCAGAAGTAGAGACAGAATGAGTACAATACGCTGTTTTTCCCCTCCAGAGAGGGATTTGAATTCTTTTTTGAGAATGGAAGTATCAAGTTCAAACCATTCAAGCAATCTTTGAATTTTTTCTAACGATGGAGAAAAGCCAACGGTATTATAGGAGAATATAGTGTCAAAAAACTCGTTTACACTACCTCTTCCAACATCAACATTCTGGGGAACATAGGCTACTTTTGTACGCACAGCAGAAACAGAATTACCAGTAACCGGCAAATTCTCAAAATAAACTTCCCCGCCTGAAGGATGCATCAATCCCAGCAGACACAGGAAAAGGGTGGATTTACCAGTTCCGGATTTCCCCCGGATTAGAAGTTTTTCGCCTTCTTTTATTATAAGGTTGAAATTTTCCAGAACTTTCTGATGCGAATGAATAATGCTAAGATTCCTGAATTCAATAATATTTTTATCCATATACACCAGCAGATTCCCATATAGTGAAAAGTAGATGAGTAAACACCATATTTATGGTTTGTTATACATAAAATATATACTCATTATTGGCATATAGATAATCAACCTCAAATAAGTAATTGGCTCTGTATATGCTTATTCTTGAGTGTATTGAAAAGATCATACAACTTGCATATTACCAATTTTTGTCCAGTATGGCCTGTAGCCAATTCAAATTTCATGTGAAGGAAGTATCTTATTAAAATAAATATTTCCTTCCCGGAAGGTAAACAGAAGCGGATAAAAATCTACTTCTGCCTCTCTGGCCTTTTGATATGCCCCGTAGAATCCCGGATCCATTAGCCGGTTAGGGGAAAATATGAGAGATTAAGCAGATTGGTTAATCTGATACATTATTTCCTGCGGCTGCCATACGGACTAAAGAAAGGACACTCCTAACAGCCTCTGTGAAAATCATTTTAAATTTTTATTTTCCGCATCCCAGAAAAATAATTCATCTGTATTTCTTTCATAATTTTCAAATATCGAAGGATACAATTTTGTATATTTTGCTTCTTCAATAGGGATACAAAACATTCTTTCAGGATTTTCTGGAGATCCTCCCAGTCCAATTACTATGTACAGTGGTATATCATTGTTTTCAGAATATTCCTTGTATTTGTCCATTTGATACTTTTTACACCAACTTATACCACCCTGATAAAGACCTGATCGGAATTTACACTCTACCGCAAACCTGTCATCATTTGGCGTATATCTAAAACATAAATCAGGGTTGGAGTTGGATTCAACCTTACGATTGTATTTTCTAGTAACATCTGTGGTCCAATCGACTATAGAAAAATACTTTTTGCTGAATTTGTCTGCTACAAATTGCTCGAAAGAATCCCCTTTTTTTATGCTTTCTTCAACTTTATTTTCATCATCACTAACTTGATCTTCTTTTTCTTCGATTATAGGTTCTGGTTGTTCTTCAAAAACAGGTTATTCATTTGCGACTTCATTAACATTTACTTCATCTTCTTGGAAAGCATCATATGCTTTCTTTAATTTATTTACAAAACCCATGATCTACAGTATAGAATATTTAATTTATAAATTTTATCAGTAAAACCCAATATAAAGTAAAATTCATAAATCTTTCAATAACTTCCCAACTCTCGTATCTACTCCTATAAGTTTCAATTCATGATCAGGTGAAGTTTCGATCTGTATAACATACATGGCTAGAATAGCATCACCCACATCTGCCTCTGAAAGATGGATCTATGTTTTGGCATCCATAAACCCAAACAATTTTTGTTTGTGTCAGATCATGATATGCCTAAAAAGATAAAATATGCATCACCTGTTTTTCTGATTCAACCATATACATACCAATAACCGGACATCCCTTTAATCATGAGCCAGCAGCCCACCGAGAACTGCACCAATAACACCAATTATACCGGTATGCAACATAATCAACACAAACATACCTGCACCAAGCCCTGTAACAACTGCCATCAAACCCGGAATATTGTGAAAAAGTGAACCCACAAAGCCTACCAGAATAAAACCGGGGATTACCATCAATATAAACATTAATATACCTACCAAAAAGCCATCCCATGCAGAGCGCACCTCAGAATAAGCTCCTGCAAAGCCGCCTATAAATGGAGAAAGCATATTTACAAACGGAACTAAATAAAGCACAAATGTAACTATCAAGCCTATGACTGCACCTTTGATCAAACCCATTTTTAGCCTCCATAAATATGAATCCATATCAACCATAATTAATTTAAATATTCCTATACAGAAGTCTCAAAGAGAGTGGATATGAACCAAAACGAACAATTTCAGGCCAATCTAGCAGATGCGAGAATCTTGTTCAGGGAAGAAGATGCAGTAATAAGAATAAACGAACTTCCCACAATGATAATCGGGGATTTGCATGGAGACCTTGAAGCCCTGACAATGGTTATTTCAATCAAAGAAAAGTTAAAGCCTGCAAATACAGTATTCCTGGGAGATTATGTGGACCGGGGAAGAAATTCTGCAGAAGTCCTTTCAAGATTGTTGGAATTAAAAATTGCCTCACCGAAAAATGCCTTCCTCCTGAGAGGGAACCATGAAACAAAACAGATGAACGAGAAAAGTGGATTCCTTGATGAACTGAAAGATCGTGACCTGTTCAATTTTGCTAATATCGTGTTTGAAGAAATGCCCGTAGCAGCTGTAATATATAAAAAAATATTCTGTGTCCACGGCGGTATCGAGGACATCAGGAAAACAACAGCGATCACAAAACAAAATTCATTTAATTATCTCTGGAATGACCCCTCAGAGATACCGGGGCTTAATTTTTCCATAAGGGGAAGAGACATACGGACCTTTGGCCCCGACATTGCGGAAGGATTTCTGCGCCTTAATGACCTGCAAATGATTATTCGTGCCCATAGTTCACTGGATACAGGATATAAATGGTGGTTTGGAAATAAATTACTTTCAATACATTCCACGCTTAATAATCATGGAACGCCTGCAACGGGTGCTGTATGCCTTATTGAAAAGGATCAACTTGACATATACACATATGGAAAAACCGATGGTGATACAGGAATCATTGACAAAATCAGGCATGATTTTTGATTGAAAAACACTCTGGCATCCGAAAAACCCTGATTATGCTAAATAGACATCCCAAATATGCAAAAAAGGAAATGGAATTAAACAAAGTATTCGCCGTTAACATTTAAATAATAGAACAACCTCATTTTATAGAGGGACAGATCAGAAAGTCTGCCCGGCCCGGCACACCCGGGAGCAAAATATCATACAACCACCTTTGTTGATTCTGGCCGGCCCCAAACCGGCCGGATCACAAGCTTTTTTTGAACAAATAATATGTATCATTAATGAATTATATTGCCTGAATGAAAGATTTCAGGCTCCATATTTATCATGCCCGGCAATGTGATCCTAAAAAATGCACAGGTAAAAGACTCAAGAAATTTGATCTTGTCCGATTGCATGAAAAAATACATTCACTCCCAAAGGGATCCATCTTACTGGACCCAATGGCAGAAAAAGCCCTTTCACCAGCAGACAGTAGGATTTCAGACATTATTGTCCTTGACTGTTCCTGGAATACCGTGGAAGAAATTTTTCCTAAACTGTTGCGCCGCAAGTTACAGCATCGTGCATTGCCCTATCTGCTAGCTTCAAATCCGGTGAATTTTGGCAAACCTTTTAAATTGAATTCTGTAGAAGCTTTTGCCGCAGCTTTGTATATTCTGGGAAATAAAGAGCAGGCAGAAAAAATCCTGTCAAAGTTTCGATGGGGGCATACTTTCCTGGAACTTAACAGACAACCTCTAGAAGATTATAGTAAAGCAAACAATAGTGAGGACATAATACAAATCCAGAATGAATACATTTGAGACGGAAACAAAATATGGAGATACAGATTGGAGTTATCGGGGCCGGATCCTGCGGCAGTGAAATCGACAGTCTTGCAGAAGAGGTTGGAAGAGAGATCGCAAAAAGAGGAGCATGCCTTCTTTGTGGTGGCATGGAAGGTGTTATGGAAGCTGCCTGCAGGGGATGTAAGGAAGAAGGCGGCAAAACCGTTGGAATACTTCCCGGATCCTCTGCAAATGAAGCAAATCCTTATGTTGACATCGCCATAGTAACGGTTATGGGACACGCAAGAAATGCAATCATTGCGGCTTCATGTGACGCGGCTATAGCAGTTGGCGGGGAATATGGTACATTATCAGAAATCGCATTGTCTCTTAAAAATGGCAAACCTGTCATCAGACTTTGTTCAAAGTGGAATATTGAAGGAACAATCCCTGCCCATTCGGCAAAAGAAGCGGTAGATATGGCATTTAAACAGATAAATTGAGACTACATAATTAATATTTGTTGAAAGATACATTTATATGTAATGACTCTTTTGACAGAAATATTCATAGATAATAGAAAAAACAACTTAGAACCTGATTCTCAATGCACCTGATAATAGCCGAAAAACAAATTGCAGCAAGACGAATTGCATCTATTCTCAGTCCAAAAAAGCCGCAGAAAAAAAGGATTAGCGGTATTGACTCCTATGAGTTTGGGAACGATGAAAAAACCATAGTTATCGGGCTTAGCGGACATATTGTCCAGCTCGATTTTCCTCCCGCATATAATAACTGGCAGAAGGTTGAAGCAAAAGAACTCGTAGATGCAGAACTTATTGTTACACCTACCCACGCAAAAATCGTGAGCGCCCTGAAAAAACTCGGCAAAAAAGCAACAAAAGTTACCATTGCCACTGACTACGACAGGGAAGGTGAGCTTATTGGTGTCGAAGCTCTCAATATCGTAAAAGGAGTAAATGAAAGCATTGAGTATGAAAGGGCAGTATACAGTGCAATCACCCCTGCAGCTATTAAGGAAGCATTCGAAAACACTACAAAAATCGATTTCAATCTCGCAGACGCAGGACATTCCAGACAGGTGATTGATCTGGTATGGGGAGCAAGTCTCACACGTTTTATTTCCCTGGCATCCAGAAGACTGGGCAAGCAATTCCTGTCGGTTGGACGTGTACAGTCGCCGACCCTTGCTCTCATTGTGGACAGAGAAAAAGAGAGAGAAGCTTTTGTACCTGCACCTTACTGGGAAATATATGTGGACCTGTCCAAAAACGGAGAAAATTTCAAGATCAGGCATAAGAAAACCCGCTTCTGGGAAAAGGAAGAAGCAGACAGGGTATTTGGAGTTATCGGCAATGAAGCACTGGTCTCATCCCTGGAAACTTCCACTAAAGAAGACAAGCCACCCACACCGTTCAATACAACTGAATTCATAAGGGCTGCCAACTCTATTGGGTTTACTCCGGCCAATGCCATGAGAATAGCAGAATCCCTCTATACTAACGGTTATATTTCATACCCCAGGACCGACAATACTGTTTATCCTTCAACAATTGACCTGCGGGAACAGATAGAAATGTTCTCCAAAGGCCATTTCAGTGAATACGCAAAAAAACTGTTGGCAAAAAAAGAGCTCAAACCCACAAAGGGAAAGAAAGAAACTACAGACCATCCGCCAATCTTCCCTGCATCAGTTGCAAAGAAATCCCAGCTCAAGGAAGATGAATGGAAACTGTATGAACTTGTAGTCAGGCGTTTCTTTGCCACGTTTGCTGAAAATGCAGAATGGGAAACCATGAAGGTCAGGTTCGATATCAATGAAGAAGAATTCAGGGCAAATGGTTCCAGGCTTGTAAAGCCAGGATGGAGATGGTATTACCCCTACAATGCTCCAGAAGATCGATTATTCCCTGCTTTGGAAGAAGGCGAGATACTTCCTGTTAATGATAAAGAAATGCTTGATAAGGAAACAAACCCGCCGGGCAGATATGGTCAGGGAAGACTAATCAAAATGATGGAAGACATGGCGCTGGGAACAAAGGCCACACGTCATGAAATTATAAGCAAACTTTACTCAAGAGCATATGTGCATGGCAATCCCCTCCAGCCGACCCAGACCGCATATGCAGTGGTAGAAGCTCTGGAAAGTTATGCCCCCACCATTACCAGACCAGATATGACCAGTACTCTCGAAGAAGACATGGACCGCATTGCAGAGGGTAATACATCTGAAGAGAAAGTACTGCAGCAATCCAGGAACATGCTGACAGATGTCTTTAAGGAACTGGAGGATAACCGCGAGAAAATATCCGAATCTCTCAGGGAAGGCCTGAGAAAAGACAAGATCATAGGCAAATGCCCGGATTGTGGTTGTGACCTGATCGTACGCCGCTCACGCCGGGGTTCAAGATTTATTGGATGCGAAGGATATCCTGACTGCACATTCTCCCTGCCCCTTCCAAAAAGCGGACATATCCTTGTTACCGACAAGACATGTGATAAGCACAGCCTGTACCATATAAAAGTAAAGGGCCAGAAGAAGAGAGCATGGGACCTGGGGTGTCCCTACTGTAATTACCTTGAGTGGAAAGAAGAGCAAAAGAAAGAAAAAGCTGCAACTCCGCGACCGGAAAAAATCAGTGATATTCCGGGAATCGGGAAAGTTACCGAAGAAAAGCTAAATTCTGCAGGCATTTCAACTGTCGATGAACTTGAAAATTCAGATGCAAACGAAATTTCAAAAACTACAAATATACCTCTGGGTAAAATAATCCGATGGCAGGAAACAGTTGCATATTGAGGGGAGAAAATCATGCGTATTGATTTTAAAGGGGGCTGCAGGGAGGTAGGACGATCTGCAATTCTGGTGAATGAAGAGATCCTGATAGATTACGGCATCAAACCGGGAGAACGACCCGACTATCCTGTAGATGGCATATTTCCGAAAAGCATTTTTGTCTCCCACGGCCATCTTGACCATTGCGGAGCGGTTCCCAATCTCATGGACCTGAGCCCCGAGGTGTACATGACACATATGACCTCCAGGTTTACTGAAATCCTTGGAAGGGACACACTCAAAATATCAGAAAGAAGAGAATTACCCGAACCCTATGATGAAGGGGATTTGCAGAAACTCTCACAGATCACAAGAAGAAAACACTTTGGAGAAGAGGTCAGGACCCACGACTATCTTGCCAGGATTTACAGTGCAGGGCATATACCGGGTGCATCATCGATATACCTTGAGGATAAAAAAGGGGAAAGCCTGCTTTATACAGGTGATGTAAGTACCAATGATTCAAGACTTGTATCAAAAGCTGACACAATGCCTGATGCAGATATATTGATTACAGAGAGTACATACTTCGGAGAAGACCATCCACCCCGACAGGAAATCGAGAAAGCATTTATTGATTCTATTATTGACACAATTGATATCGGGGGTACGGTTATTATCCCTGCTTTTGCCATTGGGAGGACACAGGAAATTATGATGTTACTCCATTCGGAAAAGATCCCCTGTTTTGTGGATGGCATGGGAGTAGCAATGACAGATGAGATGCTTGATCATCCGGAATATATAAAAGATCCAAAGAAACTGGAACAGGCATTTGGTTTTGCTACTACTGTAAAGGGAAACAAAAGAAGTAAAATTCCTCTGGAAGGTTCGGTCATAGTAACAACTGCAGGAATGCTTAACGGCGGTCCTGTACTCTATTATCTGGATAAGAAAGCTGACGACCCGAAAACAAAAGTAATGCTTACAGGATACCAGGTCGAAGGGACAAATGGCAGACTTGCTCTTGACAGTGGTTTTATCGAAATAGATGACCGGATACAACATCTGCGGTGCAAACTGGAGCAATACGATTTTTCGGCCCATTGCGGGGATAAAGAGTTGAAAGGACTTGTAAGGGACTTTTGCGACAGGGGAACTGAAACCGTGTACACAATGCATGGGGATGATGCGGAAGAGTTCGCACAATGGATACGGGACGAGATCGGTGTTGAGGCGTATGCCCCTGCAACCGGTGAAACCCTCATGACCCGGTGAAATCATTCCTTACTGCCCGGAGATCATCCAGGGTATTAATATTTTGGAGGCAGGCAAGGAATGGATCCATTTTTTCAATTTCAGCTATATCCACTTCAACCATGTCATTCATTTCAAATACGGGTGACAGAATGAAATATCTGTTATCCCGTATCGACTTTTCAATGAGGGGAATCAACAGGCAAGTCCGGTAAACTGCACAGAGGGGCTCATAACTGCCGTTTTTTCTTTTTATGAGAGCGCAATTATGGCCTTTTGCCTTTGAGAAGAGCAACTCAACTATTTTCGGATCAGGAAAAGGCATATCACAGGCTGTGACAAAAATATATTCATAGGAGGCAGCTTTTAATCCTGCCAGCATGCCTGCAAGTGGGCCTACACCTTCATATTCATCAAAAGTCACAGGTAATTCTCCAGTAAGCCGAGCAAGCAAATTGTATTGGTGCCTATTTCGCAGGGATATTATTGTTTCATCTACAAGCGGCTCGAGTGTATTGATTATCCGGCTGATTACAGGCGTTCCTTCAATCTCTATCAGGGCCTTTTCTTTATAACCAAATCGCTTTCCTTTTCCTCCTGCAAGTATCAGGGCCGAACGTGGCATAGTGCCAACAATCCCGGCATTGAATATTACATTTTCGCGCAATATCCGAAACAATTAAAGACCAGTATAATCAATCCATCATGCATGGAACAAAATCCGGAAAAAAAAGAAGTAGCAGAAATGGCCAGGATAGTATTGGCAGCAGCCAGAACTGCTCCAAAGGGCAAGGGAATTGATGATATCGTAACTGCCCTGGCCGATAGAAAAGATATGGAAGATATCGCGACTGAGATGGAAAGGATCGCTGATGAAAAGGGTGATGGATTCCAGTTCCTGAAAAGGGATGCAGCAAATGTCAGGCAGGCGGATGCCTTTATAACTATAGGAGTAAAACATGCTGAGCCACTTAAATTGAACTGTGCTGCCTGTGGCTTTGCAACATGTGCAGATATGAAAGTGCAAAAACGAACGGAAGGAGATTACGCGGGTCCTAACTGTACTTTCAAGAACATAGATCTCGGTATTGCGATAGGATCTGCTGTGGCCAAGGCAAGAGACCTGTGTATAGATAACCGCATTATGTACTCGGCAGGAAGTGCTGCACGTTCCCTGGGATTGATTGAAGCGGATGTCGTCCTGGGCATACCATTAAGTGTTTCAGGCAAGAATCCTTTCTTTGACAGGAAATGGCCCTGAATATCAGGTTATACCTCGACGGCGCTCACTTCGATACTCGGCCACAAGGGATTTTAATTTCTCTTCCTCTTTTTCCTTTTTCCAGTGATCAGCTTTGCCAAACCAGTTTTCAATTGCCTTTTTCAGAACTTCAGGAGATACAACTGCAAAATCACCCTCTTTTTGTATTTCCAGGTCTTCAAGTACTGGAATACTTTTTTCAAAAAATACCTCTTTTGCCGCATAAGATATTCCTGCAGGCACAATAAGCGCTTTTGGGGAATAACCTGCAAGCAGGTCAGCAGTTGAAGCACTGCCCCCACTGGGATCCTGGAAATAAACGACATCTCCTTTTTTTAGGCCATATATATCTGCCACATTCAAGATAGCTTCACGGCTAAAGGAGGAAATAACCTTCACAGGAATGCCCTCACCCCTGCTTTCCATCTTTTTAATACTTTTAAGACGTTTTACCTGAGCCTTAGAATCATGAAGCCTCTTATTCAGATTTTTAATATCTTTTTTGAGATTGGCAATTTTCTTATTACGGATTGAAATCTCTTTTTCCTTCTGTAGCTTAATGCGTTCAGTTTCACGCATTTGACGAATTTTTGATTCCAGTTTGGAGATTGTACTATCCCTTGACCTGCGCTGATCGATAAGTTCTTCCACATATTCCTGCAATTCAGCAATCTCCGAATCCTTACGTTTGAGGATTTCCTTCATTTTACGATATGTTTCATCGTCAATACCATCAGAAAGAGAGACAGAAGTTTCTGCTGCACTTTTTGGAGCCTTTGTTGGTTGCTTCTTTTCTTTCAAAGAATTAATGGCTTCTTCTATGGATGAACCTTTGATGACTTCGACTTTTATTTTATCGATATCCATGTAAGGAGGAGACTTGCTTTCAATCTTCAGAAAAAGTTGCCTGTATTTCTTGTAAGCTGATATGGCAGCGGAAAGGGAATCCCTTTCATGATCATTGGAGTAACCATGAGGTTTTGCCAGTTCAATCTTTTCTTCCGATGGAATGGGACCACCGGGAGAATAACTGACAGCACTGAAACTGCGTCTTATTTTTTCCACTGCTGCAGGCATCGGGTATACATCGGTCGCCACTATTGCTGGTTTGCCGTATTCAGAAATAAGTTTCACCACTTCATCATGGGAAATACCCCGATAGCTGGCACAATGTAGAACATCACCTTCAAGGGAAAATATGGAGAGACCTACAGTCGTGCCCGGATCAACACCTACAATAGTAAACTTACGTTCCTTGCTTTTCAAAGGTATGTACTGTATCTTATCCCTCACAAAACTCCGGACATTTACCTGCACGTCTGAACCTGATGAGGAATGGATGGGTACATCACACTTCCGTGCATTAACGATAAATTCACACCTAACATAACCTCCAAAGCCCTTGACGGCTTTACTTGTATAACTGAAGTTGCGCTCCTTTGCGGACCTTTTAAGTATCGACTCGATCTCACGGCTTTTTACTTTTACAGCCCCGTGAACCTTACGCCGGTAACGATTCTGACTCCACCCTCCTCTGCCCAGAGAGCGTGCCCTGCTTACCTTTATCTTTGTTTTATCCTCAAAAAGGGATACTTCCACCCCTACCCCCATTTCAGCCAGTCTTGCACATGCTTCTGCTTCATCCCCAGGATCACGGGGATTGATTGAAATATCATACTTGCGGGCAAGAAAGGGCAGGGAAACCTGTTTTAACCCACCTGTGACCTGTACGAGTTTCACATCGGAAGGGAGTTTTTCCAGGAAATGAATCAGTTCCTTCTTATCTTTTGCCAGTTCATAAATATTGTCTACAGCTATTATCATGGGATGATCATCTTTTATCATCCTGAAAATACGATGCATTTTCAGCATCGAATGCCTGTAAACCGAACCACTTTCAAGGATAGCAACTGCATAACGTGGAACCTGACCGGAACGCGATGACCCCCTGGCAACGTCTATACCATAAATGGCATTTGATGTCATTATCTATATTTTTGTATGTATTAATCTTTAATGTTATCGGTACAGGATATTATCTGCTCATATAATGCGGCAACATCCCTTTTTAGGTTATATTTTTTCTTGAAATGAGCAGCTATGTTCGAAATGTCACGCCTGAGGAATTCCTCTGCATGAGGATGAGAGAGAGTTACATACTGAGGCCAATCTATAATCTGCACACCGTCGGGATTGACAAAAACATTGTATGCACTCAGATCGGCATGAATTACATTATGGCAATAGATTTTTTCGACCTGCTCCATTATCAAATCAAAAAAGATATCAGGATCTTGAAGCCTGACCTTGAACAAAAGTTCTCCTTTTGCAGGTTCCATTACTATAGCATGCCTGTTACTGTCGATGGGTTTGGGAATGCTGATATCAGGATACAGACGGGAAATTACTTCGTACTCACGTCCTGCTGCAAGTCGGGCGGCATATATCCAGGAAAAATGTTCCCTATTAACCAGGTGTCCACGCAACCTTTTAACATCCTTGAAACTGGTGCGCCCTTCCCTGTGGAATTTTACTATCACTGTTTCCGGATCACCGATGGGCAATTCAGGTTCTTTCATACCCTCATGAACAACCGATTCCTTACCCACACCGATTTCATCCCCAAGTGCACAGATACTACCCCGTTTTACCAGTGCATTGATAGCCAGAGCATCATAACCATTGAAATACAGCCTGTAGCCTTCATAGGGTTGTGTTGTTGCCACAACAAGCTCTTTTTCGATCAATTCACCTAACAAATAGGCCAGGTTCTGCTGGTCGATACGTGTGTATTTCACAAGTTCATCAAAAGGTACCCATTCATGATCTTGCATGCCTACTTCAATACCTGTAAGAATACGAAAGTCCCTGGAGGTTATATCAGGAAATAACCTGAGTACATCGGCAATCATTGTATCACAAAACAAAAAATAATTAAGTGTGCCTTTTTCTGGCTTCTTCCACTTCATCTATTATGTCAGGGTATTCCCTGAAAACAGAAAGGATATCCAGAGCTGCCACAAGATCCACAACCCCTAGTGCACCGACAATTTCTCCATCAGGGGTATTTATTGGAGTTACTGCAACCGCCTTTCCTTTGTATACACCTTCTTTGGGGACTGTACGGATGGTGGTCTTTTCCTCCAGAACTTTTTCAAGTATAGGACCTGTGTAATCCCGATCTACAACTTCCCCTTTTTCCATTCGGATACCTTTACCATTGACACTGCGAATGGTAGTCGGAATACCCAGAAGAAAGTGAACCGCAGATGCAATTGGCTCCAGGTCCTCTGCAGTAGAGTCTTTACATATTTTCAAGCATATCATAATTCCACCTTACATACCAATAAGACTTCAAAAAATATAATACTTATCGAAAACAACCAAAGAAAACATCCTTAGATGCCTTCGATGTACTTAAAAGCAGAATAAGCCGCAATGGCTCCATCCGAGGCTGCAGTGATTACCTGGTAAAGGGGAGATTGTCTGCAATCCCCGGCGGCAAATATGCCTCTGACGGACGTTGTCATCGATTCATCAGTGATTATGAACCCTTTATTGTTCTTTTTAACATTAACAAAATCGGTATTGGGATTGAAGCCTATATAAATAAAAGCACCGTTTACAGGAAGTTTTTTTGTCTCTTCAGTAATTACATTATGTACCTGCAGGGATTCAACAACATCTTTTCCTTCTATTGCATCCACAGCACTATCCCAAACAAATTCAATATTTGGGCGGTCAAACGCCCTGTCCTGAAGAATAGAGGATGCTCTCAATTTATCGCGACGATGAATTAAGTACACTTTTGAAGCAATATCTGAAAGGAATATAGCATCTGTAACAGCCGATTCCCCTCCACCGATCACTGCTACTTCTTTGCCGGAAAAAAATGGACCGTCACAGGTAGCACAGTAAGAAACACCCCTACCCAGGAATTCCTTTTCACCCGGTACATCCAGTTCCCGGGGAGAAGAACCCGTTGCAACAATGAGTGATTTACTTTTTAGTTCTTCCTCACTGGAAGAAACAATAAAGTCATCACCTTCTTCAGCCACGGATTTGATTTCCATGACCTTAGAGGTGACCCCGGCTTTTTCTGCATGGTCCAGGAATTTTTCCATCAGTTCCATTCCACCGATCGAGGGAAACCCTGTATAGTTTTCGACAGTTTTTGCAGTACTTATCAGGCCACTCATGCTATCCTTATCAACAAGCAGAGTATCCAGTCCGTATCTGACTGCATATATTGCAGCAGTAACTCCTGCGGGCCCGGCACCCAGAATTATTAAATCATACATCAATATCCCGACGTTTAAAGATTACTTAATGCTTTCAAGAGCTTCATCCCTGGAGGGAATGCCTATAAAAGCCACCTCTCCATCGATCACAGTCGTTGGCACAGCCATCACAGAATATTCCTGAGCTATCTTTTGCCCCTCGTCAGATTCCACATCAACCTCTTCATATTCAAAATCATGTTCCTTTTTGAGGTCTCTCCATATCTTTTCAGCCTTGGGACAATTGTGACACCAGCTTGCATATAAAAGAATTACTTTTGGCATATAATCCCCCTTAATTTATTCACCAATTAAGGTTGGTTTCAGAATATATCAATTTAATTGAAGATTATTGAATTCTCAAACCAAGAAAGAGATATAACAGCTGATTATCTCCATAATAGCACGGAATTCTATTTCAAAGCAAAAAAGACACTGACAATGATAGATCCTATGCCCTGACAATAAATTTAAATGCTATGACTGTAATGTACACATAGATACATTGTAGTACACAGGTGTCCAAATGCATCCGAAGATTGAACAAATTATCCAAAAATCAAAAGAAAGGGCAGATGCACTTTCTGAAAGTAACACACACACCAAATGTAATGATAGAAGGGATATTTTCGAATCCATCGGATTTGCCTGTAACAGAAGACACATCCCAATAATTGCCGAAATAAAACCTGCTTCACCAACAGGCAAATTTGCTAATGTAAACACGGAAGTAGCCTCACAAATTGCCAGTGAAATGGAAAATGCGGGAGCTGTAGCCTTATCTGTCCTTACGGAACCCTGTTACTTTGAGGGAAGTATAGAAAATCTTGAAAGTGCAAGGAAACATACTTCCATCCCAGTTTTACGCAAAGATTTTATTGTAGACAAAAGTCAGATGCATGAAGCAAGCAGTGATCTTATATTGTTGATTGTAGGGGTACTGGGTAAAAGGTTACCGGAATTCATAGAAATCGCTCGAAGAAGGAATATCGAGCCTCTTGTAGAAGTGCACAATGAAAAAGAGCTTGAATATGTACTTGAATGTGACACAAAAATTATAGGAATAAATAACCGCAGTTTCGAAACCCTTGAAATCGATCTGGAAACCGCTGAAAGGCTCATTCCCCTTGTGAAAGAACATGACCGTAAATACAACCAAAAACACCTGGTAATAGGGGAAAGTGGAGTCAAGGGCACAGATGATGCGACAAGGATGATCAGGGCAGGTGCTGACGCATTGCTTGTTGGGACCTATCTGATGAAAGGCAACCTTAAAGATAAAATGAAACAACTCATTGAAGCAAACAAGAATCAGGAGATAGTATGAACCATTATTATGGAGACTACGGCGGACAATACGTTCCGGAAATATTGATGCCACCACTTCAAGAACTTGAAGAAGCGTATGAACAATATAAGGCTGATCCTGAATTTACCTCCCAGCTTGACGACTACCTTGAAAATTATGCCGGAAGAAGTACGCCTCTATATTATGCAAAGAACATGAGTGCTAAATACGGCATAAAAATCTACCTCAAGAGGGAAGATCTCGTACATGGAGGAGCACATAAACTCAACAATACCCTGGGACAGGCTCTTCTTGCAAAATTCATGGGCAAAAAAAGGTTAATCGCAGAGACAGGAGCCGGCCAGCACGGTACCGCAACCGCCATGGTGGGAGCAAAACTGGGATTTGAAACCATGGTATACATGGGATCAAAAGATGTAAAGAGACAGTTGCCAAATGTCTACCGTATGAAACTGATGGGTACTGAGGTAGTATCAGTTGAAACCGGTTCAAAGACAATGAAAGATGCAATAAATGAAGCATTGAGGGATTGGGTAACAAATGTAGGGGATACACACTACCTTATTGGTTCGGTAGTCGGCCCATACCCGTTCCCGAAGATTGTGAGGGATTTCCAGAGCGTTATCGGCAGGGAAGTGAAGGAGCAGGTAATGAAAATGGAGGGAAGGTACCCGGATTCTATCGTGGCCTGTACAGGTGGTGGAAGTAACGCAATGGGTATTTTCTACCCTTTCCTGGATGATGAAGTGAATCTCTTTGCAGTAGAAGCAGGGGGCGAAAAACTCAGGGAAGACGATAAAATCGCCTACCATTCTGCATCCCTGGCAACAGGAGAGGAAGGTATCCTGCATGGTGCCAGAACAAAAGTCCTGCAAAACAGGGACGGGCAGATACTGGAATCCACATCCGTAGCAGCCGGGCTGGATTATGCAGGAGTGGGGCCCGAACTTGCCCGACTCGCAGAAACGGGTCGGGTGAAACCCTGTTACATAAATGATATGGAAGCCCTTGAGGCATTCCATGAGCTTAGCAGGCTAGAAGGAATAATCCCTGCACTGGAATCTGCACATGCCATTGCATATGTCATGAAAATGGCAGATAGCGGCATACTGGGTGATACAGTCATCATCAATCTCTCCGGCAGGGGCGATAAGGATCTCCAGACTATTATGAATATGGAGGAGTGAATATGCGCATCAGTCAAAAATTTGAAGAACTTAAGAACAAAAATGAAAAAGCACTGATAGCTTATGTCTGTGCAGGGGATCCTAATCCGGAGACCACACCTTCTATTGTAAGTGCCCTTGTTGAAGCCGGCGCGGATATAATAGAGCTGGGCCTGCCTTTCTCCGATCCTGTGGCAGACGGGCCAACCATACAGGCCGCAACCTGCCGTGCCATTGAGGCCGGTATGAACACAGAGCGCTATTTTGAGATGATAAAGGGCCTGGAAGTAAATGTTCCCCTCATCTGTATGACCTATTACAACCTCATATATCATCAGGGTAGCAAAAATTTTGTAAAGAAATGTGCGGACACGGGAATTTCGGGATTGATAATACCAGATCTACCCTTGCATGAAGCAGATGAACTGATAGAAATCTGTAAAGAGGAGGGAATTGATAATATATTCCTTGTCGCACCAAATACCAGTGATCTAAGACTGGATGCAATTAGCAGCAAAAGTTCGGGTTTTATTTATGTAATATCCAAACTCGGGGTTACCGGAGAGGGAAAAAACATCTCTTCCAATGTAGCAGGCCTTCTGGGAAAAATCAATTCGGACCTTCCAAAGGCTGTAGGTTTTGGAATATCAAACAGAAAACATGTAGAAGAAATGGTCGCTGCAGGAGCTGATGCTGTGATCGTGGGTTCTGCCCTTGTAAATATAATAGCCAGCGAAGACAATGCAATTCCCCGCTTAAAAGAAATAACAAAGGATTTGAAAGAAGGGTGCAGATAAGAGTTTAACTGAAAATCTGGTCAACAAACCATTGAGGATCGAATTTTTTCAGGTCCTCATATTCCTGCCCCAGACCGAGGAAAACAATGGGTTTCCCTGTTATGTATGCAATGGAAATTGCAGCCCCGCCTTTTGAATCGGCATCTGTTTTAGTAAGAATGGAACCGTCAACTGGCACTGCCTCATTGAACTGTTCGGCCCTTTCGACAGCATCATTGCCTGCAACCGCCTCGTCTACAAAAAGCACAAGATCCGGAGCACTTACACGGCATATCTTCTGGAGCTGTGTCATCAGATTTACATTGGTATGCATCCTGCCGGCAGTATCAGACAAAACCACATCACTACCATGGGCTTTTGCATACTGTACGGCATCATAAACAACAGCTGCAGGGTCGCCCCCTTCCTGATGTTTAATCAGTTTTACTCCGATGCGCTCAGCATGTACAGCGATCTGGTCAATCGCCCCTGCACGGAATGTATCCCCTGCCGCAATTACAACAGACTTATTCATGCTTTTAAGGCGATGAGCAATCTTGGCAATAGAAGTTGTCTTACCTGTTCCGTTAATACCAACAAAAACGATATTGACAGGCTTCTCATGACTATCAATGAATTCATCAAAATCGAATACATTAGCAGACATGACATCATTAATCGACTTTTTCAATGCATCTTCTACGATCCTGCCTGTGTTGCTACCTATCTTTTTACGGCTGCCTACAAGTTCTTTTTTTACATCAGTAACAATCTTTTCAGAAACCGAAATTGCAATATCACTTTCCAGAAGAGACATTTCCAATTCCCAGAGGATATCTTCGACGTCCGCTTCATCAAGGATAAACTCACGTTCAAAAACCAAAGCTTTGGCTTTATGTGCAAACCCTGTTTTGTTTTCATCCTTCATTCCGGTTACAGCCTCTTTTTCCTGAAAACTGATACTTTCTGCAGCTTCAGGTTCAGTAGAGGATGATTCTTCCACAGGAGTGGCTTTATCTTCAATTTTGGAACTGAAATTTTGCTTAAATCCTGAAAGTTTGTTTTTAAGCTTATTAAACAAGGTTATGCCCCATAATAATTATTGCTGTGGCTGTTGCTGTTGTTGTTTTGCCATAGACTCAATGGACTGGATGCGCTGATTGATCTGTGCAAGGTTCTGGTTCATCTGTTCCAGTACCTTCTGCAGATCATCTTTGCGCTTATTAAGAGTGATTATAGCTCCATCAACATCCTTTTCTACACTAATCCCGGCACCGACCTCAACAACAACTTTGTTGTCATTGGCTATATTTGCATTTACAAAAGAACCTGCACCTATAGGAACAAGGGTATCGGGATTTTTGGAAAATGATTGGAGATCCTCAAGAGTCGTTATTGCCCGCCCACAGTCATCAATGGACATCTGCAACATATTTGTCTGCTGCTGTATGGTCTGGGCACGTTTCTGGAGCTCCCTGTGCTGAAGGGCCAGGTTCTGGATATTCTGCTGACCTTCTGCTGCCATATAATCATGCCTCTTCGACACTGTCTATCTTAATCATGTAGCGTTTGATACCGTTCTTGCTTCCAAAAAGGGAATAAACTTTCTCAACTGCGTTCTTTTCATTCTGGCTTTCCACATTTTTTGTGAATTTTTCCCAGATATGACCCGCTTTGAATGTGCCTTTTACAACAAAGTCGCTCATAAAATCACCCGCATAATATGTTAAATCAATCAAACATCAATGCATCTTCAATTCTTCCAAGTTCATGACCTGTGGTTTCCGAACCTGCAACATATCCAGAAGAGTTGGCAAGTACACCGGAACCTACTACCTGGGAGCCATAATTAACAGTACCTATTTCCACATTAAGTCCAAAAAGGTCCTCAAGAACGGAAACTTCTTCCTGTTTTATCATTGGATGGGCAAGCAATCCGTGATTGGTAGCCACACCCGCCATTCCCACAGTTTTGATACCGGCAATCGTGCCACGTCTGACATCAACTGAAAGAGTTTTTTCGATTATTTCAATCGCTTTGTCAGAGATATCCGGATGGACAAGAGCTGCTGAATCATTGGCAAGCACTATGTTTCCTATTGCCGAGAGATTATCTGGAACCTCTGCTACCGGAAGATCTATTTTTTTAGGTAGGGGGCCTGACCCTTTGGGCACAAGGAATCCTGAGGAATTCCCTTTTGAAAGGGAACCCACGACTACACTCCCATTTACAAGAGTGGAAACTACTTCCACATCAAGTATCTCTTCCAGCATACCAGATGTCTTATCGTTCGTACCCGGAGGTACAAGGGCGAAATCCTCTGTACAGGTTGCAAAGACCCCTATTACGGGATTTTCATATATGTTTAGGGTTCGGATCATAAATTATTTCGAACTTGGAATTGTATCGGCATTCAAATTATGCCAATTCTGCCTGAACCTCACCGTCTTCGAACATTGCTGCCCGTATCCGGATTGAGGAAGGTGGCTTCTCGGCTCCGCGATTCCAGACCAATTCATTGATACTGCTATCAATTTTGACCTGTTCAGGAGACGCCCTCATGTGCCTGACCAGGTATTTCTTTACCAGGGTCATCGCACGAGTTGTACGTTTCCATTTAGGGGCCAGTTTTGCATCCCTGAGAGGAATGGTATAAACCTGTTCTTTTACTATATCATCTGCCATTGCCATCACCTCATTTCACTTTAAGGCTGTTCCTTCTCCAGTGTCTTCTCTTGGGATGACTGACAACCTTTCTGTTTGACTTGATAATTGCCCATGTAGGAACCCTCTGGTTCTGGACGTGGGCTTTTGCCAATCTCATTTTCTGTCCTTTCGTGTTATGGCTCACTTGTCTCACCTGATCCACGTTGCTCTCAAATTTACATTTATAAATTAATTAATGATATAAAATTTTAATTGGTAGTCTTTTCCTTAATTTTCCTCAG
This sequence comes from Methanosarcinaceae archaeon, assembly GCA_041694315.1. GTDB lineage: Archaea > Halobacteriota > Methanosarcinia > Methanosarcinales > Methanosarcinaceae > Methanohalophilus. The sequence continues at coordinate 23,606 of JASMTL010000029.1, forward strand.
CACTCTCGATTGAACGTGTGCGGGGAATATGGAAAGGACCTTTTCATCATCGTATTCCTGTCGAATCAGATACCTTAATTCAGTTTCATAATCCGCTTTGGAAATTCTGTCACTCAATCCTTCTTCAACTTCAAGATGCTCACAGACCATTAGATCGACCGCGGCACGGCCAAACCCTTGTAGAGGGGACACACAATGCACACCATACCGATCCTCAATGCTGCGTAATCTGGATATATCCATTCTGGGCACCCGGTCATCACGTCTTACCCCGTCAACGATCATATCAACACTACCACATGCTGCAATTTTTTCAAGGGCATGTGAATGAATATGATTAATCGCATTTTTCGGGAAATTGTCTTCAACTGCCATCTCAAGGGCTTCATCCAAAACTGAACGCTCAAGTTCTACAACCGAATGATCAAAACCCAATTCATCAGCCA
>JASMTL010000030.1:0-2946 GCA_041694315.1 Methanosarcinaceae archaeon
AGCGACTTCGCTACAATTATGCATATTATTTACTTTACGGCAAGAAATGAACAGGTGAAAAATATGAAAAATAAAATTCTTTCAATTTTGTTAGTAATGTCGATACTTGCTGTTCCGGTCCTGATGTCAGGATGTACGGACAGTGACCAGTCTATAGATAGTGAGAATAATCCTACAGACGAATCTCCTTCAGAACAGACTCTTGTGTTGGGGGAGATGTGGGATATTGAAAATATTGATCCTGCATCTGCGGGTACTATAATCTGTGAAAAAGCGGCTGTAACTGAAACCCTTGTAGCAGCAAACCCTGATTTTTCCTTGGAGCCGGGACTTGCCACCTCTTGGGAGCAGGTAGACAATCTTACATGGAGATTTGATCTCAGGCAAGATGTTAGGTTCCATGACGGATCAATGATGACTGCTGAAGATGTGAAATTTTCTCTGGAAAGGACAATGAATGAGAATCCCAGGGTAAAATCCATGTCAGCAATTGATTCAATAAAGGTAATAGATGATCATACTCTTGAAATCAAAACAACAGAAACAAATCCGATCCTTGCTGGTGTTATGCACTATCCTGATACTTCCATAATCAGTGAGAGTTCTCTGGATGAAAATAATAATTTTGTCAAACCTGTAGGAACCGGCCCTTATTCTTTTGAATCTTTCAATGAACAGACACGCGTACTTACAGTTGTAAAGAATGAAAATTGGTGGGGTGGCTCCGTAGGTCTTGACAAACTGGTGCTAAAAGGTATGCCCGATCCAAATACAAGAGCTATGGCAATCGAAAATGGGGAACTTGATTTCACCGTAGATGTACCTTATAGTGAAACAGATCGAATTGATGCTATTGATGGTATAAATGTGGAAAAATATTCCACACCCCGTGTTTACAAGATGGATACAAATCTTGAAGATGAGGCTTTGTCTGATGAAAGGGTTAGAAAAGCCATATCATATGCGATAAACAGGGATGATATTGTAGAACATGTCCTTTATAATGTAGGCTCGCCTGCAGCCGGTCCGTTCCTTCCTTCGATGACCTGGGCTAACAAAGATTTAAAGCCCTACGAACAGGATATTGACAAGGCCGAAGAATTACTTTCTCAGGCTGGATGGACTGATACTGATGGTGATGGTATCCGTGATAAGGATGGTAAACCCCTTGAGCTTGAACTTTTAACATATGCTGCAAGGCCTGGTCTTCCTCCAATGTCTGAAACAATCGCTGCCCAGCTTAAAGATATTGGAATATCTGTTTCTCCTCAAGTGCTCGAATGGGGTGCAATATCTGATAAGAGGGAAAGTGGCAACTGGGATCTTGTTCTGGCAGCCTATAACATCGCCATGGTGCCGGATCCTTTCTATGTTCTGAACAACTGGTACACCACTGACGGTCCTGACAACACGCCGGGCTATTCAAATGCAGAAGTCGATTCTTTGGTTGAGGAAGCAAAATACATACGAGACCTTGACAAAAGATATGAGAAATTCAATCAAGTTGAGGAAATTGTGTATGAAGAACAGCCAAAAATCCTGATTGCCTACTATGGTTGTGCTATAGTTAAAAAGGATTCTGTCAAAAATTATGTCTTCGATCCTACTGCCCATGATTACAGGGTCAATGCCGGCATGTACATAGAACAGTGAAAGTCTTCCCTTGGAGAAGTTTAAAGCTTCTCCCTTCTTTTTTTATACACATTGGATGTTAAAAAATGTACAGGTATATTTTTAAAAGAATGATCTTTACGGCAATCACTCTTTTTGCAGTTTTTGCATTGACATTCTTCTTGATGAATGTGATCCCTGGTGGGACATCTGAGATGATTTTGAAACATACTTTCATCGGGCTTGAAGAATCCGCTACTCAGGAACAACTGATGCAGGTTTCGGCAAGATACAATCTTAATGACCCCCTATATATCCAGTTTATTGACTGGTTAAAGAGAGGAATTTTTGAAGGTGATTTGGGTATGTCATTTGTTTACCATAAACCTGTCCTGGACCTCTTGTTACTAAGGCTTCCTGCAACCATTATTCTTGCATTATCGAGTATGTTCATTGCTGTTGTAGGTGGGGTTTCACTTGGGATATATGCTGCACTCAAGGAAAACAAGACTGCAGACCATCTACTGCGTTTTCTTACTCTTTTTGGTGTTTCGATGCCCGGATTCTGGGTAGGCCTTATTTTAATTCTTATATTTTCTGTATATCTGAAAATGGTGCCTGTTGCGGGGTATGGGAGTATAGAAAATCTGGTATTACCTGCATTTGCTCTTTCAATCCACTCACTGGCTTCTATAATGAGGATAACAAGAACCAGTATGCTTGAAACTCTTGGACAGGATTACATAAAGTTTGCAACCGCAAAGGGGTTACCAGTCAACAGAATCATAAACAGGCATGCTCTTAAAAATGCCATGCTACCTGTAGTAACAGTGCTCGGTTTTCAGATGGGGGCCATGCTTGGAGGATCGGTTATAATAGAAACGGTATTTGCATGGCCAGGTATCGGGAGTTTGCTCGTGAATTCCATATTTGCCCGTGACCTGTATGTTGTACAAGCCTGTATTATTGTAATCGTCTTTCTTTTCTTGATTGTCAATTTCATAGTCGACCTTGTGTATATGTATTTAGACCCAAGAATCAGGTACGGGTGATCGGATTGGAAATTACATGTTTGCAAAATAAAAGTTCTGTCTTTTCATTAAGAAAGGAGGGTATAGCTGGAAAAATACTCAATCGGAAAGATATGACTATATCAATTTTGTTACTTGCCTTACTAGTTGTGGTTGCAATTTCTTATCCGCTACTGGACTTTTCTGATCCGAACACTATTGACCTTACAAACAAAAACCTTGCTCCCTCTGCAGAGAATCCTCTGGGGACTGATTATCTGGGTCGAGACATTCTCAACAGGCTGGCCGCAGGAACGACCACATC
>JASMTL010000031.1:0-6483 GCA_041694315.1 Methanosarcinaceae archaeon
TTTCCTTACTGAATCCCAGCATCTTTGCCACCCTGGAGGGAAACTTTCCATTGGGTTGATGGAACACTGCATAATCATAATCCTCAGCTGAAGTACCAAGCTTATTCAGCAGGCCTTTTGCGGCACCCAGGACATGTTTGAAATAACCGGGTTCTCCGGTAAAACGTCCGCCATGTTCGGGATAAGGCATACCCTCACGTCTCCAGAAATCAGGAGTATCGGTCGTAAAAGAATAGGTGTCTTCGATGATTGCCACCATTTCCTCTTCTTTGTTGCCTATGACATAAGCCGCACCGCCAGCAGCAGCGGTATATTCCAGCGCGTCTCCGGGTGCACCCTGTGATACATCAGAACCTATCGCAAGCCCCAGGTCCGCCATACCGGATTGCACCAGGCCCATGCATGCCTGCATACCGGCACTTCCTGCCTTACAGGCAAATTCAAGATCCGCTGCGGTCATCTCAGGGGTCGCTTCCACCGCTTCAGCCACGATTGTACTGGTGGGTTTGACCGCATAGGGATGACTTTCAGAACCTGTATATATTGCCCCTATCCTGGAAGGATCAAGACTGCCGCGACAAATTGCAGCCCTTGCAGCCTCTACCGCAATTGTTATGGTATCCTCATCCATGTCCGGGACGGATTTTTCATTCACCATGAGGCCTGCACTGAGTATATCTGCATTATCACCCCATACCTTTGCTATATCCTCCACTTTTATCCTGTATTTGGGGATATATGTACCGTATGAAACAATCCCTACGCTCATTGCTCAAATCACCTTTTGATCAAAAATAAATATCATTCCATTACCTGATATTGACTGTAGTGTTTTAACGCCTCGATTAATTCATCAAGGTCCATAGTCGTTGCCAGTAAGGGGATCCTGTCAACTTCTGCCATTTTTTTGGCCATTGGATCCACATCCCTGATACTAAGGCCGTGCAGAACTACTGCTGCAGGTTTCAGGTTGGTGACCCTGATTGCCACCATGGGAGATTTCCCTGTAGATACTTTAGTGAATATCATGGCACGTTCTGTGCTCCATCCATACAGTTTCTGGAATTCATGGGAAGACAGTTCAAGAATTGCCTTCTTGCTGTCTACCACCGTAAAACCATACAGGGGTTTTTCCACACCCCGGTTGGCCACATCCGCCTCGATAAGAGTGGCCAGTTTTGCAAGCTGCATTGGATATGTGTATTCGTAAGTTGCATAGACCGCTTTTGATGCCTGATCACTGTACAGCATGCCTTCATAGGCATGTATCTTGTGGCCTCCGTTTTCTGAATCAATATTTATCAGAGCATCCACTATCTTGCTGACGATAAGGGTTCCCGGAGACTTTCGCCTTCCGCTCTCATAATCACTTATCACAGAAGGCGAAACACCCAGATATGAAGAAATATCAGTCTGGGCTATCTCGAAATTGAGTCTCCATTTTTTCAGAGCCTCCCCGGGCTTATCGGAAAGAGTGATCTCACCGGCCATTTTTTCAGCCAGGCGGTGACGTAAGTTCTCCTTTGATGCATCCTCGGTCATGTGCTACAATTACCTCAATACCAGCATGCATATATATTTAACGAATATCAATTCGTCTATTGCCGACATCCATATATTCATTCAACTTAAATATTATGCAATTTGTTAACTTCTAAATATGTGTGCAATGTTCTGTGAAACAAATTCCAGTGTTTCGGAAGTGGTCCTCTACACGAAGTGCCCCCGCAAGATATACTTTGCCAGCAGGAATGAAGCAATACCAGATGAAATTGAAAAACCTTACATCCGTCATTTACTGCTAAAAGAACTGGCTCTTTCCTGTGCAGAGATTGCCAGATCAAAACAGGAAATACTCCCCCTGGTGCAAAAGCGGGTCGAAGAGGTTGTACAGGAAATAATGACCATCTATTCCGACGAATTGGAGCATATTGATGAAAACCAATTCAAAGATGCAGTGGAAGATGTATATGAATTGTTGCCTGCAATAGCGGGCAATTTAAAGAACCAATCCGATGAAGAAATGATCGAATTAATAGCACCCCTTGAAATCGAACCCCTGATGCATTCTGATAAATTGAAATTAAGTGGTGCACCTTCTGCAATCGTCTGTCCCGATAAACAGAAGATGCCCATGCTAATAAAGACCGGTAATGTCCCAATGCAGGGTGTCTGGAAAAATGATCGGATACCTCTGGCAGCCTACTCCATGCTTGCAGAAGAAAGATACGACCAACCGGTAAATTCCGCAGTGCTTTTTTATGCCTCACAGGGACAGGCAAGACCTGTGAGAATACGGCCAACCGAGCGCAGGGAGGTGCTCAATATCCTCAAACGGATCGAAAAGATAAAGAACGGAAAAATGCCACAGGCAAAGCGGGGAAAACTGTGCGGATACTGTCCATACGAACAAATGTGCCAATCACAGGGCAACTCCCTGGCTTCAAAGTTCTTCTGAGAACGACCACAATATTATTTAACCAATACAGGATTTCCAGCATAGATGTCACAACCTGTATTCCATGGAGATTTGCTGCTGCAATGGTGCCACAGCTGCAATGTACCGGTTCTTGGTAATAAGTGTACCTGCGGGGCCGAATGTGTTAAAGTAAATGTTACACCCCCGGGGGATATAAGACCGGCTTTTTTGCACGATATTAAACACATAAACCGAATATCAAAACAACAATTCAACAACCCGCTTCTTGACACGGAAAGGGTAGTGCTACTCAACAAGGCACCCTACGAAGACCGCATGGATGAGATTATTGTTGATGGCGAAGTAATTGCAAGCATACGTTATGAGATCGGCAAACTTGAATGGGTACTTCTTCCCCGACTGGAAGCCGGTCGCAGAATTTTGGCAGGCACAGAAACCCTTACAGGTTACGTGACCATTGAGGAAGATGTGAAAAAATTCCTGCACAAAGGTGCAAACCTGCTTGCTCCGGGAGTGCTGGATGCTGACCCGGGGATACAGAAAGATGACGAGGTCATAATAATAACCCCTGCGGGAGAAGTCGTTGCCACCGGGCGTGCCCGAATGAATGGCCGGGAAATGATGGAAGCCAAAAAAGGCACTGCAGTCAAACCCAGGTGGAAAGCGGATACTACTTTAAAAGTCCATGACAGAAAACCTTCATGCTGGGCCGATGTTATACGGGCAAACCAATCCATAATGGATGAATCAATTGCAGAAGCCCACACCTTTATCCAGAAAACTGTTGAAAAAGAGGATCTGCCTATCTCCGTATCTTATTCCGGAGGCAAGGACAGTCTTGCAGTGATGCAGCTTGTGGATGATTGCGTCAGAGATTATGAAATGATGTTTGCCGATACTGGGATTGAATTCCCTGAGACGCTGGAAAACATCCGGCATGTGGGAGAATTATATTCAAAAGAGGTCAAATCCATAAGTGTCGGTGACGCTTTCTGGGACTCCATCGATGCTTTCGGCCCACCTGCAGTAGAAATGAGGTGGTGCTGCAAAATATGCAAACTCGGCCCCATTAGCCGGTTGATAGAGGAGAATTATGAGAAGGGGTGCCTGACCTTTGTGGGCCAGCGCAAATATGAATCCACCACCCGGGCCCGTAGTAATCGTGTCTGGAAAAATCCCTGGGTGGGCAACCAGACCGCAGCCTCACCGATACAGGACTGGACTGCCCTGCACATCTGGCTCTACATATTCATGAATGAACTGCCCTACAACCCTCTCTATGAGAAAGGGTTTGACAGGATGGGATGCTGGCTGTGTCCCTCGTCTTCCCTGGGGGATTTGAAACGCCTGAAAAAGACACATCCCCATTACGAAGAAAAACTGATGAAACATTTGTACGCCTATGCCGGGAAAACCGGCATCGATAAAGAGTGGGCCGATTATGGGTTCTGGAGATGGAAAACTCTTCCTGCCAACATAAAAAAAATAGCTGAGGAACTGGGAATTAATACCTCTCCCACAAAATACGACCCTACCAAATTGACATTCACCTCAAGTGTGGGCCATCGGCCCTGCACCACCGGCGAAATGACAGCTGAGGGAAGTTTCTCCACAGCACTTGATATGGAAAAAATAAGGAAAAGCGGCATGTTGCTTGCTATTGGTGAGGTGAAGTATACAGACGAGATGGCAATGATAACCCGGAAAAAAGATACAGCACAGGTCTTTGCCACAGGGTCGGTAAGAGTCAGGGCATCCTCCAAATCCGATGCCGGAAAACTCCTCAAGGATACGGAAAACTCAATACGCCGGGCCATGGGGTGTACGGGTTGCGGGGTATGTATAGGCAAATGTAATCACAATGCAATCCGGATCGAAAACAAAGTTGCCTATATAGGGGATAAGTGCAACCATTGCGGCAAATGTATCGAGGTCTGCCCTGTGGTGAAATTCGTACGGGACTAAAAAAAAGGCTGATATGGTTAAAGAGGAAGACATACATTTCTCTGTATGGAACTGACATGATCGATGGTTACATCGACACCATATGCAAGGGCCATGTTCTCTTTTGTAATTACTTCTTCAGCAGTTCCCTGGTCTATGAAATCATTCTCAAGCATTATCGCTACATTCTTAGAGCCTATAAAACCATGATCCGGAAAGTGAGTGCTCATAATCACAGAAGTGCCCTGAGAAGTTAGTCTTTCAATAAGGTTCAGAACACGTACCTGATTCCCGAAATCCAAATGGGACGTAGGTTCATCCAGAAGCAAAATTTCCGGCTCCTGTGCCAGAGCCCTTGCAATAAGAGCAAGCTGTCTTTCGCCACCACTTACTTCTGTAACAGGTCTATCCCTCAAATGAAATATCCCCACCTTATTGATGGCATTCTCAGCTATTGTGAGATCCTTTTTTCCAGGTGAGGAGAAGAAGGGAAGATGAGGAGCTCTTCCAAGCATTACAAAATCCAGTACAGAAAAAGGAAATACCGATTGATCTGACTGGGGAACGTAACCTATCTTTTGAGCAATCTCTGTTCTGCTCATCGAAGAGATGTCTCTTCCCTCAATAAAGACGCTGCCTTCACTTAATTTCAATACATTGCCGAGACATTTTAGCAGTGTGGATTTACCAATCCCATTGGGACCAAGTATGCATAAAGTCTCGCCCTTTTTTAAAAAAAAGGATATATTCTCAAATACATTCTCCTTGCCACCATACGAATATGAAGCATTGTCTACCCTTAATATCATGACCAACCAACCTTCTTTTTTTGTAAAAGATAAGCAAAGAATGGAGCCCCTATCAGTGCCGTAAGGATTCCCAGAGGAATTTCTATAGTCATTAATGTCCTTGCAAGATCATCTACGACCAAAAGAAAAGATGCACCGAGGAAAACTGACATTGGTAACAGTTTTTTGTAACTTGGACCAACCAGCATCCGCGAGATATGGGGTACTACAAGGCCTACCCATCCTATAATACCGCTGATACTAATTGCAGAAGTAGTGACCAGAGTCGCACAAATAACGATCAGTATTGTCATTTTCTTAGTATCTATACCCAGTGACCTGGCTTCTTCCTCTCCCAAAGAGATAACATTGATGCGCCACCCAATAAGAATGAGAACAAGCATGCCGGCAAGAATTGCAGGTGAAGCATAGATTAGATCCTCGACCCTGACAGATGAAAGACTTCCCATAAGCCAGAATACCATCTCAGGAAGTTTATCATATGGATCTGCGATATATTTTACCAGTGATGTCAGAGCAGTGAAAACTGCACCTATAATAATACCTGAAAGCACAAGGACCAGTGTGACCGTTGCCTTGCAGGACTTACTGAGGCTGTAAGCTAGAAAAGCTGCAAGTATTCCAAAAGAAAATGCCATTAACTGGATAACAAATATATTCTCACTTATCAGGATACCCAGGCAGGCACCAAATCCAGCCCCGGATGCCACTCCTAAAATATAGGGAGATACCAGCGGATTGCGGAAAAGACCTTGAAAAGAGGCTCCAGATATAGATAATCCAGCCCCTACAAGCATAGCTGCAATTATCCTTGGAAGACGTATCTGAAATATGACAGTACCCACATTTGATGGCTTCACATTTCCTAATGACAGAAGCCAGAAAATAATGCTAGTCATTATAGTTTGTGGAGGAATTGAATACCTTCCCATAAAGAGGGAAAGTACAAAGAGAAATATCATAAGGAAAAATGCGAGGAATATCTGTGTATTACCCTCAGAGATTCTCTTATGAATCCCCAATTTCAAACCTGTGATTCTTCCAATATCATATGGCATTTATATCTCATTTCCTAAAATCGGTTCGATAAAGTGGGGTCATTGCCTGGATGAAACGCTGTAAAAAGACCTGTTGTGCCTTGAAGAATCAAAGGACACACCATAGAACCTTTTATAGAACTGATTTGCTTCTTTATCAATATCAAAATTAAAAATATCAGGATGTAGCTTATCTGCTATGTACATCAGCCCCAATATCCATCTAGGACTTCCGAAATCCCATAATGGACGA
>JASMTL010000032.1:0-4003 GCA_041694315.1 Methanosarcinaceae archaeon
AGCTTTCAATGTTGAATTTTTTTATGACCCCTTCCATAAACAGGTATATCTACTGGAAATAAACACAAGGATATCCCAGTCCCATGCTGACCTTTTTGAAAAGGTCCATGGTGTTTCACATCATCAAATCATGCTACAACTTGCCCTTGGAGACAAACCAAAACCTCTGGGCAATAAGGGCAAATTCCGGTACGCAGCAAAATTCATGCTCAGGACATTTGATTCCGGTAAAGTGGTTGCAGTTCCGTCAGATGAAGAAATTGCTTCGGTTATGAATGAAATGCCGGGTACAATAGTCAAAGTGCTGGTTAAAGAAGGACAGCAACTATCAAAGATGGAGTTGCAGGACAGTTATAGTTATGAACTTGCGGATATTTTTATAGGAGCAAATAAACGGTCTGAACTTGTGGATAAATATGACAGGGTTATTGAAATGATAACTTTCAGTATAAAGAAGGATATCTAATAATTTAAAAGAAATACATACTTATTAGTAAATCAGGAAGCAGGGCAGTGTATTCTGTTTAAGCTTCCAATCCAGCCATAACAAATAACTTTTTAAGCGTCTGGATAGATATAGATAGTTAGAGCATCACCTAGCTGGAAATAGTTAATATGAATACTAAGTGGAGGATTACATGTTAGAAGTAAAGGACCTTACTGTTGAGGTTGGTGGAAAAGAGCTGCTAAAAGATGTCAACCTCAAAGTGGAAAAGGGTTATACAAATATCATTCTGGGGCCAAACGGTGCAGGAAAATCTGCTCTTTTGATGACATTGATGGGATTTAGTGGTTACAAGATAGTAAGTGGGCAGATATTATTCAAAGGTGAGGATATTACCCATATGTCCATTGATGAAAGGGCAAGAAAAGGAATCGGGATTATGACCCAACGCCCTCCGAACATGAACGGGGTCAAACTGAAAAACCTCTTAAAATTGATAGCAGGGGATAAGGACATGGAACATATGGCAGAATCCCTTGATATGATGCGATTCATGGAAAGAGATATTAATGTGGGATTTTCAGGCGGAGAGATCAAAAGATCCGAATTATTACAACTTGCTGCCCAGAGACCATGTATATATTTGTTTGACGAGCCAGAATCAGGTGTGGACCTTATGAGCATTGACATTATCGGAAGCACAATTAATAATTTGATTCATGGTGATTCAACCTGCCCCGGTGACCGTAAAGGCTATGGCAAGTCAGCCTTAATCATTACACATACAGGTAAGATTCTGGATTACATAGAAGCAGATCGTGCTTATGTCCTCTGCAATGGAACAATAATGTGTGAGGGTAATCCAAGGGAAATGCTTCAGGAGATCAAAGAAAACGGTTACGAGGAGTGTATTACATGCAAACTGAAGAAAGCCTGAAAAAAAGGGCAGAAGCAGCACTACAAAAGGAAGCTGCATACGGAGAGAAATTTGATCTGGATGAGTATTCGATTGCTCCAAAGGAAACTAAATATACTGATAACCTGAAGGAACTCGATGAAAAATCCCAGAGAACTCTTCTCAATGTAGGAGTTATTCCCAGCGGTGAAGGCAGAGGTGGCAGCCTTGTAATGGTTGATAATGCCATATCCCATTCTTCGGTTTCCGATAGAGAAATTGAATTGATGCCTCTTCACTTTGCAATGCAAAAGCATGATTGGCTTAAAGATTATTCCTGGAATCTGGTACCTGTGGATGCAGATAAATACACTGCGACCAGTTATCTGGAGAACGCCAATGGTTATTTTATAAGAGCTCCTGAGGGAGTCAAAACAAAATTACCCATCCAAACCTGTCTGCTAATGGGTTCAAAAGACGTTTCTCAGACAGTCCACAACATTGTGATTGTAGAAGAAAATGCCAGGCTGGATGTAATTACAGGTTGCTCCACAAGCAGCGATGTGGATAAAGCTATGCATCTGGGCATTTCGGAAATGTATGTAAAGAAGGGGGGTACCCTGAATTTTACCATGATCCATAATTGGGCAGAGCAAATCGGTGTACGTCCCAGAACAGTAATTCATCTGGAAGAGGGTGCTACCTTCATCAACAATTATGTTACGCTCAAAGCCGTAAAATCCATCCAGAGCTATCCGACAGCCCGCCTTACAGGCAAGGGAGCATTTGCCAGATTCAATACCATTGCAGTGGCACACCCCGGTTCTGAATTGGATCTTGGTAGCCGTGTTATATTTGATGCACCCAATACAAAAGCAGAGCTTGTATCCAGGACGATCACAACCGGCGGAACCGTTATTGCAAGAGGGGAAATGATAGGAAATGAAGTCCAATCAAAGGGCCACCTGGAATGCCACGGACTTGTCCTGAGTAAAAAAGGAACACAGAGAGCAATTCCCATCCTTGAAGCAAACGTGGATGATATTGAACTGACACACGAAGCAGCTGTTGGCAGGATTGCAAGGGAACAGGTAGAATACCTTATGGCGCGTGGTCTTTCCGAAGAAGAGGCCGTAGGAATGATCGTGCGTGGTTTCCTGGATGTAGGTATCTCCGGAATTCCGGATGAGCTCCAGAAAGATATTGATGAAACAATCGCACAGATAGGCAAAAGCGCAATGTGATGCAAAAAGCATCACATATTCTCTATTTTTAGATCAGTCACTTACCTTTTTTGCAGCTTCATCCAGTTCCCTGAGTTTTGTAGGAATGGGGTTGTCCTTCAGAAGTCTTGCCATATAAGCAAGATTGTTTACCATATACCTGACGGTCCTGTTTGTGTAAAGATGCCTGTCTCCTCCTGCATCAATATAACTTGGACCCGGACCAGCATCTCCTACCCAGTAACAATCAGCATTAGGTGGAATTGTACAGCCGAGATGGGTCAGATTGAAAAGTGTATTTGCAGAAACATTGTGTGCTCCATCCTCATTGCCCGTCACAATAACTCCGGCTACCTTACCGTAAAGTGGATATTGCCCTGTTTCGGGGTCAGCGTCTGCATAAGATCCATCCAGTCTTTCAAGTACCATCTGTGCCACTGCAGATCTTACACCAAACCATATGGGGGACCCTATTATAAGTATATCACAGGCTTTTATTTTTTCAAGAATCTGTGGCCATTCATCGCCGCCTCCTTCATCAGAAGAAACACCAAAAGCTATGTTGTGGTCTACAATGCGTATTACCTCACTATCTACACCAAGATCCTGAAACAGTTCAACTGCTTTATCAATAAGGGCTCTTGTATGCGATACTTCAGGTGATTTTTTCAGTGTACAGTTTAAAAAGAGAGCTTTCAATGACATAAGGAATATGTTGGTCCGTTGTGACATATAACGTTTTCCTAAAATGAAATGAGTCACCAATATAACAAATTCTGAATAATTCCTTCGGTAAGTGATACGGCCCTTGCGGATTTGGGGAGTTGATATTTGAAGAGCTTATTAGTTTCAACAATGAAAAATATTTACAGGAGCAATCCCGGCAATTTTGATTGCCCTCATAATAGATGTGGGATTCACATCCATTGAAAAACGCCTTATGCCCTTTAAATATAAAAATACATATTAAATTTCAAGCATCCGGTCAAGGGCTTTTTTAGCTTTTTCTCTTACACTTTCTTCTACAGTCACTTCATATTGCATTTTTTCCATTGAATCAAGCAAAATGGAAGGTGTAACCATTTTCATGTTTGCACATGAGGCAAAGGCAGAAGCAAAATAGAACGTTTTATCAGGATGCTGCTCCTTGAGCCTGCAAAGAATACCATTTTCCGTCCCGATTATAAATTCATTTACATCTGTTTTGCCCGCTCTTTCAATAATTCCCGAGGTACTGAGTACTGCATCTGCCATTTCAACAACTTCAGGCCTGCATTCCGGATGAGCCAGGAATTCAGCATCAGGATGCTCCTGTTTTGCCATTCTGATTTCTTCCGGCATTATCTGGTGATGAACCGGACAATAACCTTCCCAGGGGATTATTTGTTTTTCTGTGTGAAGGGAGACATAATGTGCCAGGTTCTTATCCGGCACAAATAT
>JASMTL010000033.1:0-2592 GCA_041694315.1 Methanosarcinaceae archaeon
ATCGGTAACCAATCTATCCAGTTCTGGTTTTACAGATAGGTACAATTTAAGGGCATCAGGGGTTTCAATGATTGTTTCTGAGTATGAATCCATGCTTAATCATCCGTTGTCTTGAACCCTTTTACCTTTAGATTGAATAGATTATTGCCATTACAATAAAAGCTCATTAAATCATCAGCTACCTGAATAGAACACGTGGAGTTATTATCACTTTCAGGCAATAAATCAGCGAGGAATCCTGCCAGTTTACCATTGCCTTTAATGGCTGGCATACTGCCCTTTGAAGAAGATTTTTTGGGTTTGTCATGGAATGCAATATTCATCCATATGGATAATTGCTGTTGCCCTTCACTATCAAAAAATGTAAGACTTGCAGGATTGCCATGATATTGCCCTACAATAAGCAGGGTTTCAGTATCCATACCATACAGTATGTCCTCCAAACCACTTTTGCCCCGTGTGACATACTCGCAGTGAAAAAAAGATGCAAGATACTTACAAAGGGTTCGGGTTGGAGGTGAAGGAGAGCGTGATGAGGAAATTAACATCCTCTCACTCTGCTTTTAATGTCTTTATAGTGGTAGGTCTTCCTTTTACAAGAATGCGATTCCCACAATAAGGACAGCGTATTCCGGTGTACTGGTAGTCAATTTCAACTGCTCTCTTACACCGGGTACATTTATAATCCATATTTATTACTCAACCTGTTCAACTGCCTTTTTAACGGTTCTGGATATCGTTTTGCCCACAGAGGTGGATGGGGTATATGTACCACCTGCAAATGTATGGCCACATTTCCTGCATTCCCATATACCTGTGCCAACTCTTTTTACAGTAGGCCTGTCACATTTTACACAGGTATGTGGCATATGTGTCCGTTCTTCGATATCTCCAACAAGTTTACGATCCTTACGACCGTATCTGGTACCGTACCTTCCTGCTGAACGGGAAACCCTTCCCTTTTTTGAATACTTTTTTGCCATGATAATTGTCTCCTTGGAGGGTATGATCTAAAAACCCTGTTACTCATATTTCCAATAAATACTTTTCTCGTATAATCTCGCCTTTTTCCTTCGCGATCTTACTTGCCTTAACAACTTGTGCCGGTGTCAAACTACCTGAACCACTTTTTTGCATTGAACAAATGGAACCATCCTGATTAGAGGATATGGTAATTCTTGTTTCACATACTGATTCTTCACCATACGTGGGATCTAACACCATTTCATCACCAATCTTGACCAGTGATATACCCACAGGCATTTCACGCACAGGCATGGGATAATCTTCACCTTTTCCTTCTCTTTCAGAAGGTACTGTTGTGGTCATAAGGGCAGCGATTGCACCCAGGGATGCGGCATCAAGTATATTTCCGGAATTGTTCAGAACATGAACATCAATGAAAACCATCCATACCTCTTCGCCTTCCGTAATACAGAGCTTATTTATATCTATTGCGCCAGATTCTCTGATTCCTCTATCTACAATCCTGCCCATCTCGATAGCTTTCTCTCTTGGAGGACCTGCTTCAAATTCAGGTGAAGCAATCGGATTAAGTTCCATACTGGTTATGATAACTCCTTCTGCAGGACTGTCGGGGAAAGGAGTACCAACCTGCATTTTGACACCCACCATTACCTGGGTATCCCCATACTGCACCATTGCAGAGCCCTCTGCCTTATCAATAATACCTGTTTCAAGAGCGATATCCCTTAGCTCATCGAATTGGCGACCGTCTTCACGTTCCCCTTTGAGCATAAGGTTGTAAATATAATCCCTTTTCAGTCTGGAAATAACCTCACTGCCGCTCATCTTCTTCACCCTCATCCTCTTCGGTTATATCATTTTCATCCGCGTTTTCTGCTTCAGATTCTTCATTGTCGAATGAGTCATCCCTTTCTTCTTCCTCTTCTTCTGATTCAGGGACTTCTTCTGGATTGCCCTCTTCAGCTTCTTCTCCCTCTTCATCCTCATTTCCATATCTGGAAACAAGGGCTTCACGCTGAATTTCAATAATTTGCTGGCAGCCTTTTTTAACCATTTCCAGCCCTTCTTCGAGTTCTTCAGGAGTAAGATGCCCATCCATCTGGAGAAGGGTGATTTGTCCATCCTGGGTCATTGCGACAGGAAGATCTGCCTGACCATAATTATCTTCTGGTTTGTTGAGATCAAGGACAAGCTGGCCATCAACTTTCCCTACTGCACAGGCTGAAACAAGACCTTTCATGGGTATGCCAGCATCTGCAAGAGCAAGTGTTGCTGCATTGATAGCAGCAGTCCTGGTCCCTGCATCGGCCTGTAAAACTTCTGCGAATACGTCTATTACAGCGCCGGGGTAATATTGTGTCATCACGACAGGTTCAAAAGCTTCCCCACTGACTTTCGATATCTCGGTACTTCTTCTGCTTGGGCCCGGTCTTATCCTGTCTTCCACAGAAAAAGAAGCCATATTATACTTGTAGCGCACAAGTACTTCGTTGGGTTTCTGCATCCTTCTCGGGTGCAGTTCACGGGGGCCATAAACTGCTGCAAGCACCTTATTATTTCCCCATTCAAGGTAACATGAGCCATCGGCTCTTGAAAGCACACCCA
>JASMTL010000034.1:0-4546 GCA_041694315.1 Methanosarcinaceae archaeon
CGGTCAGTCATCCATGAAATCGAAAAACTCGGAATAAAGGAAAAAATGCTGATGTTGCGTTGTGATGGATCTGTGGTCAATATAGAGGATGCTCTGCATCGGCCAATCGAAACTATTTTTTCCGGACCTGCAGCAAGTCTTGTGGGTGCTTCATACCTAGCAAACCTGGATACATGTGCCGTTATGGATGTTGGAGGCACAAGCACCGATGTTTCTGCTATCTACAAAGGACTACCGGAGTTAAAAGCAGAAGGGGCTACAGTTGGTGGCTGGAAAACAAGGGTCAAAGCAATCGACATGGAAACTTCTGCTATGGGAGGAGACAGTCACATCTGGGTTACTAAAAAGAGCATAAATATCGGACCCAGAAGAGTAATACCTCTATGTATGGCTGCTACACATCACCCACAACTTATGGAAATCCTGAGCGAACAGGCACCTACCTTCCGTGTAATGGAAAATGAAAATTTCCAGCCAACCCGCTTTTTTATGAAGAATCAACCGGACCACCAATATATTAACCCACAAGAAAAGGAAATCCTGGACTTACTGGATGAACAGCCAGTTCCCATACAAACTATTTCCCATCAACTGAATGGAATGCCTTCTGCAAATGTACTGGATTCCCTGATACAGAAAAGACTTGTCCAGGCAATAGGATTCACTCCGACAGATGCCCTGCATGTACTGGGAGATTATACGGAGTGGAATGTGGAAGCTTCTGAAAAAGGCGCTGAGATGCTTTCAAAATTTCTCAGGAAGAACAAGGTAGAGTTTTGTAAAAATATCAAAGAAATGTTTGCAAAAAATATGTCAAAAGAACTTATTCACTTCCTGCTGCCGGATGTTGATGAAAAAGTGATCACGGACATACTTAACGGCAAATATCCGGCACGTTTGAATCTGGATATTCCTGTAGCCCTGGTTGGGGGACCTGTTAAGGCTTACGTGGATGAAATACAAAAAATATTGATCGCAGACATAAAGGTACCTGAAAATTTTGAAGTTGGTAATGCGGTAGGAGCACTTATGGGAAAAGGGATCAAACGCGTGGATATTATGATCCGGCCACATTCCCTGCAACGGCCCGAAGAGAATTTTCTTGTATTTGCACCCGGGCAAAGAAAGCAGTTCAAGAAATATGTGGATGCCCTGGATTTTGCAAGAAAAACCGGAGAGAGTATTGTTAAAGGATACATGAACAAATGCCGTATAGATTCTGAGAGGGTGAAAATCACGTTTGAAAAGAAAACTGTGGTCCCGGATGGCTGGCATCACCCACCAATGGAAACACGCCTGATAGTGACGGGTGTAGGTACCCCAAACATCGGATAAACATAAGAATAAACAATCCTCTATACGACCCCAACAAGTTTGCCGTCAGGATATACACATTTATTCAGGGGCATGGAAGAGGAAAAAACAATGGATATCGAAAAAATACTTTCCAAAATAACATCATCCAGGGGCTACGAAGGGCAAATCGTACACAGTGAATCCATAAAAGAAAGACAGGGAAAGTATGATAATGTTGATATCAAGCCATTGCTCAGGTTTGCCCTGCATGAAAGAGGAATTAAAAGACTATATTCCCATCAGACAGAAGCCATTGAGAAGATCAGAAGTGGTAAAAACATCGTACTGGCAACCAGTACGGCCAGCGGAAAATCCCTGGCATATACAATACCTGTTTTTGAAGAAATAATGGACCATCCTGCCTCTACTGTCCTTTATATATCACCTCTAAATGCCCTTGCCAATGATCAGTATTCAAATTTTGTGAAATTGAGAGATATACTGGGTGAAAGGATTGACATTGGCCGTTTTGTAGGGCCGTCCTCTAAAGAAGAGAGATGGCAGGCAAAAGCCGATGCAAATATTATTTTTACCAATCCCGAAATGCTGCATATGAGTGTACTGGGCTGGAAACAGCAGTGGTACAGAGTATTATCCAACCTGAAATACATAATCCTCGATGAAAGCCATTATTACACCGGAGTCACCGGCAGCAACATGGCAAATCTTTTGCGCCGGCTGCAGAGAATATGCGATCACTACGGATCCAATCCCCAATACATATGCTGCAGCGCCACCATTGGCAATCCCGGCAAACATGCATGCAACCTGACTGGAAAAAACATGGAGGTCATTGACAGGGATGGTTCAGGCAGGGGAGCACAGAAGTTTGTATTCTGGAACCCGCCGGCATACTATAACAAAAAGGGTTACTTCCTGCGCAAAAGCAGTTTTGCAGATTCAAACCGGTTGTTTACCACATTAATACAGGAAGGATTGCAAACTATTCTTTTTACCCGTTCCCGCCAGAAAATGGAGAGAATGTACCTCCAATCAAAAAAGGAACTGCAAAACCGGGGGTTGAAAGAAAGGATCGCCCCTTATCGCGGTGGATATAGTCCAGAAGACAGGATTCTCATAGAAAAACAATTGCAGAATGGTACTCTTAAAGGCGTCCTTTCAACAAATGCCTTAGAACTCGGAATTGATATCGGAGGACTCGATGGTTGTATCCTTGATGAATTTCCCGGCACTATAATGAGCACCCGACAGCAGGCCGGAAGGGCCGGCAGAGGAGAGAACGAAAGCATGGTGGTACTTGTGGCCGGCCAGAATGCCCTGGACCAATATTACATGCGCAATCCAGAGAAATTTTTTGCAAAATCCTGCGAGGATGCTGTCATTAATCCTGAAAATACCTACATACAAACGGGACATATACTGTGTGCAGCAAAAGAATTACCCCTGCAACAGGAGGACGAGAAGTATTTCGGTAGCGGAATACGGGATGTTATTGGAGTCCTGAAGGAAGAAAAATTGCTTGCGGAAAATGAAAAGGGTACAATCTGTCTTGATAACCATCCCCATGGACAGGTGAACATAAGGGGAGCCGGTAGGAACGGATATTGCCTTATAGATACCACAGGTGGCAAGAGGAAGATTATTGAAAAAGACCTGGAACGCTCAATGGCTTTCAGGGAAGCATTTGAAGGAGCCATCTATATCCATATGGGAAATCCCTATGTGGTGCAAAAGATGAACCACAGCAAGAAAGAAATCCTTGTTGAGAAAGGTAAAGCTGATTATTATACCAAACCAATGGTTGCTTCCGAGATATTCCTGAGGGAAAAGTACGAAGAAAAAAAACCCGGGAAACTGGACGATATTACCGTCGGTTTGGGAAGGGTCGAAGTTGTCGAACAGGTGACAGGTTTCCGGAGAATACGGCACGGATCGGATGAAGAGATGGGCAGGAAGGAAATAGAAATGCCCTCCTCGTCCCTTGAAACCGATAGTTTGTGGATAGACCTGCCCGCAGGCTATGAGGAGATGGTGAGTAAACAGAAGCGGGATTTTGCCGGTGGCCTGCATGCAATTGAACATGCAATGATAGCAATGTATCCGGTACATCTGCTTGCAGATCGCAACGATGTCGCAGGAGTATCCACGCCATCACATGGAGACCTGGAGGGAAGAAGCGGGATATTCATCTATGATGGTCATGAAGGAGGTGTTGGTTTTGCAGAGAACGGTTTTGACAAAATTGAAGAAATGCTTGATGTTACCTTAAAAGCAATCAAGGGATGCCCCTGTGAAGAGGGATGTCCTTCATGTATCCAGTCCCCGAAATGTGGCAATAACAATGAGCCACTGGATAAACATGCAGCTATAATGATAATGCATGAAATACTTGGATTGGAGAAATACATACCACCTGCAAAGAAGGAAAGAAAAACCGTCTCAAAATCGCAGGGCAAACTTTCTACAAATAATACAAGCAACACAGATGCATTAAACCGTGCCCGAAGTAAATTGCGGAATAAGAAAAAAGCAAGTGCTGAAGAACTGATAATACAGGGCCAGGAATGCAGGACAGACCACAAAAAAGCCTATGAATTGTTCAGCAAAGCACTGGAGATGGAACCGTCCAACAAGAATGCCCTGTTTAACAAGGGAGTGGCCTGTATACAGCTTGGCAAATATTCACAGGCAAACAGGTGTTTTGATACCCTTGTACAGCAAGGCATGAACAAACCGGTAATCTGGGAAATGAAGGGGCGGGCTTTTCATGGAATGTGCAATTACGGTATGGCCATACAGATGTACAAACAGGCACTTGGATTGCATCCAAAAGATAAAGATGATATAAAGCGGATTCAAGAGTTGCTTGGGAAGGCACGAAAGAGCGTAAATGGCTGATAATGGGGATCTCGAACATTATTTTATCATCTGGCTATTTATGCATATAAAAATTTATATCTTTCACCTTTATATTTTTAGTAGATAGTCATTCACCCTGAAGTATATTTTTATCCGTGGATAAATGACTTGATAGCAAAATCCTGGTATACAACTTCAAAAAGTATACTAAAATGCATTATAGTAGAAAGAATTACACCCGGTAATTTGAAGGACGATATATCAAATAAGGCCAAAGGATAAAAGAAAAAAATAGTTATACATCAGCCGGGATTCGAACCCGGGTTCGAGCGTTGGCAACGCCCGGTGATAACCACTACACTACTGATGT
>JASMTL010000035.1:0-4806 GCA_041694315.1 Methanosarcinaceae archaeon
CATTTGCAGAAGAGGAATAAGTAGCAGCAACTATTGTTCTTTTGGAATGGATATCAAGATCGCTTGGCGAGGAAGCCATCGCACAATGGCAGAAATCCAGTGCAAGCCCCGAATCAAAGAAAAAAGTGTTGGTGCTTCCACTATCAGAAGAAAGAGTTCTTTCAACAGGGTCTTTTGATTGTGACATTCGGGCCATGTCTACCTTTCCCCTGTATAGTCTCCCGATGGATTTCAAAACAATTCTGGAGCCGTATTTTAGTTCTTTCAAAAAATCAAGAAGATCATTAGCATCGCTATCTTCATTTTCCTGCTCTACATCCATTTCAATACCGGATGCGATTTCTTGTATGGCTTTTATGTGAATCGGTTCAAGTGACATTTAATGCTAAAAGAGGTCCCTGACAATATATAATCATTCACATAGACTGGAATTTTCAGCAGATAGCGCCACTTTTTCATAGAAAAATTATCACCATAAAGTATAAAAAGAATTAAGTCATTTATAGTTTGAATTCCAAACGATTATGCCCTGCTTAATATTGAAAGTATGTTTACAAAAAAGATTATTATGATCTTTTGCTAAATAACCTATTAAAAAATAAAGGGGTTATTTTTATTTCTGAAGAAA
Source organism: Methanosarcinaceae archaeon (assembly GCA_041694315.1). Classification (GTDB taxonomy): domain Archaea; phylum Halobacteriota; class Methanosarcinia; order Methanosarcinales; family Methanosarcinaceae; genus Methanohalophilus. Next base: position 629 of record JASMTL010000035.1, read on the forward strand.
GAACGAAGAAAATCGTAGTCAATAATTTAACAAAGATATTTGGTAAAAAGCCGAAAAAAGCTTTGTCCTATATTGAAGAAGGCCTTTCAAAGGATGAAATCTTCAACAAGACAGGTCAGACGGTGGGCCTGTATGATGTGAGTTTTGAAGTGTATGAAGGAGAAATTTTTGTACTTATGGGCCTTTCCGGTTCCGGTAAATCAACCCTTCTGCGTTGTCTAAACCGGCTCATTGAACCCACATCCGGATCAATACAGGTTGGTGAGGAAGATATTACAAAGGCCTCCAGTGAGAGACTCAGGCTGATCAGGGAAAAACAGATCAGTATGGTCTTCCAGAATTTCGCCCTTTTGCCACACAGAACCATCATTGATAATGTTGCGTATGGTCTTGAAATACAGGATTTGCCAAAAGACGAAAGACATCAAAAGGCAGAAGTTGCCATCGAGACCGTTGGCCTGAAAGGCCATGAGTTCAGTAAACCATCCCAGTTGAGCGGAGGTATGCAGCAGAGGGTAGGACTTGCAAGAGCCCTTGCAACAGACCCGGAAATCCTCTTAATGGATGAAGCTTTCAGCGCCCTTGACCCACTTATCCGCAGTGAGATGCAGGATGAGTTGCTGGAACTTGAGGAAAAGATGCAGAAAACCATTGTTTTTGTATCACATGACCTTGATGAGGCCCTCAAACTCGGTGACCGTATTGCCCTGATGAAAGATGGAGAAATTGCCCAGATCGGGACCGCTGAAGAAATCCTCACAAACCCTGCGAATGACTATGTCTCAAAGTTCGTTGCAGGTGTGGATAAGACAAAGATTCTTACCGCCGAGAATATAATGAAGAGACCCGACCCGGTTGTATCATTCAAATCCGGTCTACAAGTCGCCCTCAAACTCATGGAAAAACATGGCATATCCTCCATATACGTGGTGGATAAAGCCAAGCGTCTTCAGGGATTCCTGAAAGCTGATGATGCGGTCCGAGCACAGAAAGCCGGAAAAACCATGGAAGATGTCATCATAAAAGAGTTCCCTAAAACTACAATGGATACTCCGCTTCAAGATCTTATATCAATCCGGGCGGAAACTGACCAGCCAATTGCGATTGTTAATGAAAATGACAAACTTGTAGGCGTGGTTGTCAGAGGCAGTATTCTTGCTGCACTTAAGACCACAGAAGAGGATGATGAAGAACAAGTTGAGGAGGTAACACAATGATAGTACCACAATTACCCATAGGCAGCGTTGTCGAATCTGCAGTCTACTGGATTAGTGATACTTTTGGCTTCGCCCTTGATGCATTCAGTGCCCTCTTTGGATTTATCATTGATATTTTCAAAGATGTGCTGATGGCAGTGCCTCCCCTCTTGTTTGTTGTGATTATTGCAGCTATTGCATATTTGGTCGGCCGGAAGGACTGGAAGCTTGCTTTAGGTACGGCTCTGGGATTTATAGTAATACTGAGTATGGATCTCTGGGAATACTCCATGGAGACCATTGCTCTTGTAATCTCGTCTGCCGCACTGGCCCTAATTATAGGTATTCCGCTGGGCATACTTGCGGCAAAGAGTGAGACTCTTTACAGGATACTGAGGCCGATTCTGGACCTTATGCAGACAATGCCTTCTTTTGTTTACCTGATCCCGGCAGTCATCTTCTTTGGACTTGGTAATGTACCGGGTATGATTGCAACCGTTGTCTTCTCAATGCCCCCGGCGATCAGGCTTACAACCCTTGGAATAACCCAGGTGCCTACAGAACTTGTGGAAGTTGCCGATGCTTTTGGTTCAACCTCATGGCAAAAACTTATCAAGGTGGAAATACCTGTAGCTTTAAAGACAATAATGGCAGGTGTAAACCAGTGTATTATGCTGGCACTTTCAATGGTCGTTATTGCTTCAATGATTGGCGCCCGAGGCCTTGGATACCAGGTATTGATAGGAATCCAGAGAGTTGATATAGGAGTTGGATTCGAAGCAGGCCTTGGAATTGTCATAATAGCAATTGTCCTTGACAGGCTCACACAGCACCTTACACCAAAGTAAGTGCCAGAGCCTTCATTCTTTTTATCCAATCACACAGGAGGAATTAAAAATATGGATAATAAATACAAAGCAATTTTAGTAGGAATTCTGTTAGTGCTTTCCCTCTTTGCTGCAGGCTGTGCCCAGCAGGGAGACGAAGGCGATACTGGTGATGGAAACCAGACACAGACCGAAGAGAAAAGTGTAACAATTGCATATGTACAATGGGCAAGTGCAGTTGCAACAACAAATGTAGTTCAGGAAGTATTCCAGAAAGCTGGATATGAAGTTGAACTCAACAATGTTGCAGCCGGTATAATGTACCAGGGTATCGCAAATGGTAATGCTGATTTCTCAGTATGTGCATGGTTACCGAACACCCAGGCGAACTACTGGGAACAATATGGTGACCAGATTGAAAAAGTCAATGTAAATACGCCAAATGTCAAAACCGGACTTGTTGTACCTCAATATGTTGATATTGATACAATCCCCGAACTCAAAGGTAATGAATCAAAGTTTGGAGGCACAATAACCGGTATAGACCCTGGTGCAGGTATCATGTCCCAAACCGAAGAAGCCATTCAGGAATATGGTCTTGACGGATACACCCTGCAAGCCAGCAGTGGCCCTGGAATGACATCCGCACTTACAAGTGCCATAACCGATGAAAAACCAATCGTTGTAACCCTGTGGAATCCACACTGGGCATTTGCACGCTGGGATTTGAAATATCTGGATGATCCAAAAGATGTCTATGGATCAGACGATATTGTGACCATCGCAAGACCAGACCTTAAAGAAGACAAACCTCAAGCATATGAAATACTCACCAGATTCAAATGGACTGTTGCCGATAATGAAAAGGTCATGTCCTATATAGACCAGGGCATGAGTGCCGAAGAAGCTGCTGAGAAATGGGTTAACGACAACCCCGATAAAGTTAATGAATGGCTTGGAACTGAATAAGGGTAATTTAACCTTTATTCCTATTTTTTTATCGTGCCATCTATTTTATTTTTGAATAAAAAGAGGTGATTAGTTTGAGATATAAGCTTTTGAGGATTCTGATTAACGTTCCTCTTCCAGAACTTCTATAAAAATTGTTCTTATTATTGTTCCATTTGCCTGTTTCCCAGGCAATTATTCTGAAATATCTGCTTATTTATAGATAGCTTCCGCTCTCAGGCCATCACCCCTTTTCTTTTTAACGTCCTCATTTGATGCAAATTGAAACAAAACGCCGTAACCATCATTTTTAGATTTACTCTTTTAACCGTCGTAACCATCACCTTTCCCGCTTTGAATACGCCTTTTGTCACCGCATACACCCTTTCACAGGGCATCCTCTGTACACTAATCCTGTCATAATCTGCTTGATATTCAATGGTTTTCCTCTTACAGCTCTTTGCATCGTTGCTGCAAATCCCTTTGCCGCCACTCCGAAATATCCCTTATCCCTATACTCCACTTCTCCCTCTTCGGACAGATCCACCTGTGAATCATGTACTGATGCCACAGTCGTTTCAAACCTTCGAATCAACTCATTCTCCTTATCAATAATCGTATGCAGTTTGTACCCAAAATATGATTTGCCACCTTTTTTTGACCAATTTCCATCCCTGCTTCTTCTTGTTTTTGCCTCATCACCTCTCATTTTCTCCTGATTGGCATGTCCTGGTTCTGCAACAATAAAGGTTGCATCCTGAATCATTCCCTTTTTAATTTCCAATCCTCTACAATCAATCTGTCTTTGTAGTTCTCCCCATATTTGTTCTTCCAGTTCCAATTTTGCAATCCTCTCCCTGAATGACCATACAGTTGTGTCATCAGGTATTCGTTTTGGAAATTGTTGCAGATTGAAAATCTGCAACTCCTGTTAAATCTCTGATTCAACATGACCCAGGAACTTTCTGAATGAAATACGATCAATGCATTGTCGTTCAAGTTCTGGATCCGAAAGACCATGTCATTGTTGTAACACAAGCATTTTGAACATCATTACAACATCATTTTCAGGTCGACCACCTTTGTCTGTCCTGTTGATATACATAGATTCCAGTATGGTACGAAATGGTTTCCAGTTGATCAACTTGTCTATTTCGGATAGTTTGTCACCAGCAGCTATCAAACGGTCATATTCCTGTTTCAGGGT
>JASMTL010000036.1:0-7465 GCA_041694315.1 Methanosarcinaceae archaeon
CACACTGCCTATCTGGCTGCAGACAATCTCTTCTGTGCGGGAGATATTTTCCCTGCCAATACTTGTTACTGAGCCGGCCATTCCCAGACTGTACAGACGGGCGCGGGCATAACCGGCATAGCCATAAAAACTGTTGAGCAGGATTTTCAGGGCAAGCTGGGTGGCATCAAGGACACGGTGTTGATTTTCATCCCGGGTCTTTTTCATTATTTGCTTGGTCTCACTGCGCCTTCTCAAAAGGTCCTCGAGTACGGAGGGTACGATGCCTTTGTACAGATGGGGTTTGACAAATTTATCCCCGGTTGGAGAGATTATAAGGTCATCTGCTTTTAGATTGGTGTCTTGCACAACGGTAGTATAACAGAGGTTGTGAGCCATTATAATGGTGGGATAGAGTGACTTATAATCTAGCACAAGGACGTTTTCATGTAACCCTTTATGAGGTTCAAGGACTGCCCCTCCTTTGAGGTTCTCATTCAGCTTCCTTCTTTGCTGGGAAGTGTGTTCATCGGGTTTGGATGACATGACCCTGTTCTGCTTGCCATATTCACTCAGGAGCAACTGCTCGACCATATTGGTCTGGCCTCCGCTTATCACATCCTGAAGCAGAGTGCCGCTGACCTGGGATACAGCTATATGCTTATCGAGTAATTTTAGTTGCAGAAGCAGTTCAAGAGCAAGCTCGGAGTCGCGTCTGGCATAATTGATAAATTCATAGAGTTTCGCACCGTTGTCTTCCCAATATTCTTCCATGTCCTGAGGGGAAACATCCAGTTTTTCCTTGTCGAGCAATTCATGGGAAACATTCCTGAGTGTATAGCGTTTCAGGCTGAATTCCTGCCTGATCAGGGGCAAAACATCGACAACGGCCCTGCCGGTAATATCAACCATTGTGCGAGTGCCTATTTTCCTGTAACCCAGGCTCCTGCCATCCCTGCCGACATCGGATATTATTCTGTGGCCGTTTTTGTTGAGAATGGATACTCGATCGGTTATATAGGGAATATCAAAATCATTGCTATTGTAGCCGGTCACTACGTCGGGATCATATTCCCTGAAGATCTCAAAAAACCGGGACAACATGGAAGCTTCATCCTGACAGGCTTCCACATCAGTGTCCACGCCATCAGCTGGTTTGGCTATCAGGACTATGGTTTCTTTGCCCTGATAGGCCGGTGCAAAGGAGATACTGATCATTATCACGGGAGAGGTTTCAGGAGTGGGCATATTGCCATCCACTGGTAAACACTCGATGTCAAAGGCCAGATGTCTCAGAGGGGCAGGTTCCTTTCTTTCAAATTCTTCCACGTCCTCACTGCTGCAGGTTATATTGCAGAGAGGAAGGTCCTGCAGGGCAGTCTGAGGAGTCAACCGCATCCAGCCCATCCCATGCAGGCCCCTGTCAATCAGAAAGCGATTCCTGAATAGGATGTCTGCCTCGTAGATCTCTTTTACAGCAGGCATGGCGGCTATATCATCCCTGATCTCCGGCACGTTACCCGGATCATGGGTGATTATCTTTAACATGCGGGTGGGTGTGGTCTGGTAGCCTACCGGTTCAAATCTCTCAACCTCATCAATGGCTTTTACCTGCTCGAACTTTTGCTTTATATCAGATGCAACCTGTTCCAGATCTGCATTACAATTTACATAAAAATAAGGTTCAAAGCCGGGTACCTGACAGCATATACTTTTACCTTCTGAAGAACGCCCAAACAGGCGGATTACAGGAGAGTTGTCCTGTCTGAAGTAGTCGGCATCTATGAGCTGGAACTCTAATTGATCAGGTAGGTTTGTGGTCATGGTTTTCACTGTGAAAGATGATTGATTATGGGTTGCTGTATGAGATTTCTTATTTATAACTTAAACCCCGTGACATATCTACAAAAGCCAAAGTGTTTGGAATTCATACCAAACAACCCTCACGCAAAATATTTTAGTATGTTGATGCAAAGCCACAATTTAATCCTGCGATGGAAGACCGCAATCATAGTTGAATATGATTTACTTTTCAGTTGTCTTTGTAACGCTCTTTTTTCTCCTGAATGCAAGTTTTTCAACTTCCTTTACATCCAGTCCCGTATCGATGTGCCACCTCGGACTGTAGATTCCATTACCGGGGCTTTGCTATCTTCGTTCATGATTTTTTCCCTTTCATTGTTTGAGTTTATGCACTGTGCTGCTATGATTATCCGTACTGCGGTGCCCAACTTCCTAGTTAATGTTAGCAGATTTATCAAAAAAACTAATCAAGTAATAAGCTAAGACAGATGCTTAATTATACTCTCAAACCCACTAACATTTTTCGTTTTGCTCTATAAATAGAATCTCATATTTTCAAATGGTGTTGATATCTTAGTCTTGATGGATGATAGAATGTGAGCCAAATGATATGTAAGTGGTTATACGATGTGAGAATGAGTCAGAGATCCAAACAACAGATAATTTCTGTGCCTCTAAGTTCTATTTAGCAAAAAAGGGAACTAAAAATGAGAAAGTAAAGTGCCCGGAGCGTGACTCGAACACGCGGCCTCCAGATGTCTCAGGAGACATGGGAGCACCCAATCGTTTACCCTATGAGTCTGGCGCCCCAACCAACTAGGCTATCCGGGCCTGGTAGCACATACAGAAGGTAAAAGTGATATTAAAAAGTATCGATTATAATCGAGTTGCATTGCAAGAAGGTGTCTATCGATTAGAAGTGTGATCAGGATTAAGGGGAGCTTACATCCCGATGCGCCATTTTAAAAATGAAACTCCTATTAAATCTGATTTGATGCGATTCAAAAAACACAGAAGTTTTACGTTTAAATTATAAAAACAAATTAGAATTAAATATTTTCTCTGCACGTTCCAATTTGATATTGCTATAGTTATCCTTTATAGTGCAAGTATTTCCCAAAATGTATATAAACTTTAAAGTGTTATACCCAGTACAAGGGTAGAAAATTTAATATACTGATAGCATATCCTTTCAGGTGGTACAATGGAAACTCCAAAAGATAAAGGTAAAATGTCTCTATCTATAGATGGAGAAAAGAAGATTCCTGTACTGGATGTGGCTAATGCAATCCAGAATCTTCAAAATATCATTTACAATCTTGGTGATTACTATTTTGAAAATCCTTGTCGTGAAGCCGGAGATTTCCCACAGGATGTGAAAAAATACTGCACATTACTTTTTACTGATATTGAAATGGGTAGTGTACATGCCGACCTCCAAATAAGTAATGAGCAGACAGCTCTTGGAGAAAGTAGAACTATCGGTGAAAGGTCTATAGTCGCTACCAGGAATCTTCTTGAAGTTCTCTCTAAAAAAGATATTCCAAAAGAAGAATTGTACGATATTGTTAATGATCCTCATCGAGTTAACAAATTACTTAGAGAATTTTATGCAATGTGGCCAGATGAACATTCCAAACGTATATTATCGATAGGATTCCAGGGCAATTCGCAAATACAACTAAAGGGTTTTCGAAAAGAGAGTATAAAGAAACTTTTACACAAACCCATTGAAGAATATGAAAAGGAAATTTTTGGATGGATATTCGGAATAAATATTGGCCAGAGTAAGAAGATTACGGTTGAAAGTAATCAAGGGAAAATATATTGCTATTTTGATCCTGAAATTAAAGATTGGGTGCAAGAGCATCTTGGAAAATTTGTAGTATTACGTGGAACGATGAAACCGATACATAAAGGAAACTTTGGATTGTTCATTGATAGTGAAGATTCGATAGAACAAACCTGTTACTATACTCTTGATAATATGTCTTCCCCGGATAGAATTATGGAACTAAAGAATAAAGTCCCCATTGAATTTATGTTAGAAGATGAACTTTTTATTGGTTCCAACGATGAACTGGGTCTTTTTGCTATGAATACAAGGATGAAAGATATTTTTAAAGAACTAGAAGAACAACTCTTCATATTATATCAGGAATATGTCCTGACTGATGATGAGTTATCTAAAAGTGGCCAGCTACTGAGGGAGAGACTGATTTCAATCGTGGGGGACTCTCGTGGCCTCATATAAAGCAAAAACGATACAAAAAGCATTGCCCAAAAAAGGTTTTGAAGAAAGACGTAAAGGTCATCACATATTGTATGTTTATTATCTGGATGGCAAGAAAACCGGTAATAGAACATTCATAAGCCACGGGAGCAAAGTGGAATATAATAGCAATCTTTTAAGTAAAATGGGCAAACAACTAAATCTTTCTAAGGAACAGTTATGTGATCTTATAGATTGTCCTTTGACCAAAGAAGAACTTCAACAGATTTACATCCAAAAAGAGAGGTAAGTCATTTATTCAGCCCCGCAAATATTCGAATCCGCTTCATAGTTTATACATACGTTTTTTCGGACAAAGCTGATCAAAGTCTTCCGTATTTTTTATGTGCCTGTTCGGCTGTCAGGACATCAAAAACAGTTGATGGAACCCCATCAAATAGATTCGGCAATATTAATACATCATATTTCATCGACACTAATAAATTCCTCTTTCCGATCAGTTACAATTTTTCGTGAATATTCCAGGAAAGAGTTACGGTTATGCTCTATAATCAATTTCTCAATTACAGAGTTATAATCATCCCCCATGGAGCCTATTTATCTCAAAGCGTTACGAGTCTGCACTTTAACCTGTATTGTTGTACTGTCCACCATTTGGTTTTCATTCTTTTTTCTATTTGATTTATGTTACTTCTGGTTATTATGATTTTCATTGGATTCTATAGTTATTATAATAATTGATGTTGGCTATAATAATTATAGTTTATTATAGTATATATAATTGTACCATTTCCGCTCCATCCTTAAACCCCAATGTGATTCTGGATAGACAAATCACAAAGGGGATGTATGTATTTTCCAGATTGAAAAATCTGGTACCATAAATTTATGTATCATTCCTGAGCAATACAGAGTAAGATGAAATTTTACCAAAGATTTTGTCTTACATAAACTCCAAATAAATGAGAGATATCGTTATACAAAATAAAGAGGAGAATTTGGAATGGACGCAATAATTGGATTCAAAGAAATGACAGTGTCCTCAAAAGGACAAATTGTCATACCTAAGAATCTGCGAAACAGCACATTCCCGGAAGGCTCACATGCCGCAATTGTGGCATACGCGGATCATATAGAGATCCGCCCCCTCTCATACGTATTGGAAAAATTAGAATGTGCTTTAACATCCCAGCCTTCGTTTGCCAAGGAGTGGGATACACCAGAGGAAGATCAAGCATGGGACATCTTGCTTGAACATGCCCTGGAAAATGAACAGACCGAAACATGAGGTATTTTACCAATGGCAGGAGCGGTCAAAAAAGGGGATGTGGTGGTTATACCATTTCCCTATACAGATATGTCGAAGTTAAAAACCCGACCAGTATTGGTAGTTGCCTGTCCTAGAGGGACTAATGTGATTGTATGTCAAATTACAAGTCAAATGACACGCAATGATGAATATGCAATACAAGTGAACTCAAAAGATTTCGCAAAAGGATCATTACCATCGTCCAGTCTTGTAAAAACTAACATGATAATGACCCTGGATGTGGATACAATTCTTGCAAAATCAGGAACACTGAGTTCAGAAAAGATGCGACAGGTCGAAGAGAAATTAGTTGAAGTCTTTACTTCCTGACTACCTGTTATTCTGCCCGGTAGCAATCATAACAATGATCGATTAGATATTATTCAAACAAAAAAAGAAGATGGGGAAAAACTCCCCATCAGTAACCTGTGGCCTCTGCAAAGGCAAACAGCAGGTTGGGATCAGAAGTAGTACCCCTGACCTGGATTACCATGCTGTCATTGTTCCAGACATAGGCATAACGTGGCACGTCCTCGCCGCCCTCGGTCACATGCCAGATGATGCGTGTGGCAAAGTGGTCATTGATGGAGTGCTCGGTGAACCTCTCTCCCTGTGCCATTGGATTAAATTCGTTTTTGTAGTCGTTGACCAGGGTTTGGGCAGCCTCCGTGTCAGTGCATTCAATGGCGCTGATTTGCACTTCCACACTATCCCCGTTTTTGTAGATACCCTGCGTGGCTTCAACTACCGTATCTTCACTGCCCACACCGTCCAGCACACTTGCCGAGTCCAGCTGGCGCTCACCTATCATCTCAAATCCTGCCGGCACTTCATCAAGTGACACTGCATCTGAAACAGACCCGATCTCAGGATTATCGATTTCTTCACCAGTACTGCCTGTATCGGTACATCCCGACACTGCAAGCATTATCATTGTAATGGCCAAAAGCAATGCTACTATTCTCATTTTCATAAAAGATCCCTTTTCCAAAGTGGATGGATTGTAATTTAGATTCAGATATTTAAAAGTAATCCGCAATGAGCAGATCAAAAAAAGAATAAAACACAAACCAAAAAAAAGAAAAGAGAAGTAGAAGGGATTATTCCCTTCTATCATTCAAGTCTGCTTAGTTTCTCCTTACGAGGTAGGCAACTGCCAGAAGTCCAGCGATTGCGAAGACTGCTTCAAATCCAGGGATTCCTGCTCCTTCGTCTTCACCGTCACCTGTGGTGTCAGTTTCGTTGGTTGTGTCTTCAACGTCACCTGTGGTGTCTTCAGTTTCGTTGGTTTCGTCGTCAGTGACATTGGTTTCGTCTTCCTCGTCTCCGGTATCATCGATGACAGGTTCTTCGCCTTCGATGGTGACTTCCTTGTACAGATAGTACCTCAGTGTGTCACTGCCAGATTCAACATCAGCCGTCCTGAAGGCAAGACCTTCAGCAATTTCCTCTGTATCATCTTCATCAAGGGTCATGGAATTATCATTCCACATCATAATTCCATAAACATCATTACCGAGATTACCTGCTGTCTGAACTTCGAGCTCGCCAAATGTGTCGTCATCTTCGATTTCAACAACATTCATATAGTCAATCATCCAGACACCCTCAATTACAGCGAGGCTGTCGACCTGGCCCTGGAAGACATCAGTGACGCGTACTCTGAGAACTTCAACATCATCCTCACCGGCAACGTCTTCTTCATAGCTCCAGGTTGCAGAGCCTGTAGTTCCTGTAAGATCAACTACCTGATCGTCTACAAACTCTCCATCCTTGCTAAGCTCCATCCAGACCTTGTCACCCTCAACATCGATCTGCTGTGCGGTCAACTCATAACCGTGACCAAGATCATATGATGTACCCGTTCTGAGAGTTACCTCGTCATCATTGTCCTGGATAAGTTTGGCGAGAAGGTCAGGTGTGGTGTTCTTGAGTGGAACATATTCCTCGGCAAAGAGACCAATAACTGGATACGTTTGGCGGATTGGGTCCCCATCTGTATCATTGTTATTGTACTTGATCTCAAAGTCGGTTTCGTTGATAACGGAATAATAAACAAGTCCACCTTCTGGTATCTTGTCACCGCTCAAATTATCGGTCTTTCCTTGTTTGTATATCCTGAGATATTCGGATTCGAGTCC
>JASMTL010000037.1:0-13537 GCA_041694315.1 Methanosarcinaceae archaeon
CGCCTCTACAACGGAGATGTGCTTCGGATAGATGATGAAAAAACTGCAATCGAGCTACATTCACAGGTAGAAACCATTATCGATATCGGTGAAATACTTATCAATTACGGGGATTTCCTGGAAAACAACCATCCACTTATACCTGCATCCTACTGTGTGGAATGGTGGGCGCAGGAATATGCAAAAAAAACGGGCCAGCATGCCCCTGAAAATCCAAACCAGCATGAAGTAATGGATATTTGTAACAATTACAATCTGCCCCTGCACCCTAATTACATCTGTACCTGGCATGACATTGACAGAGATGAATTCGTAAAACTTGCAGAATTCATTGCTCAATATGGCATAAAAAAAGACAGGGGAAATAAACTGTTGCTACCTGAAGAAAAAACAAAGGAGCAGGGAATAAAAACGATTCTGGAAAAACTTCTCGTATTACATCGAGTTTGCGATGAAAAAATAACAATAGAGAATCCTTTACCTTTTATACAGTGCCTGGGACTTGGGGAGGACCTCAAAAAACAGTGGGAAGAATTACCCTGTGAAGATGTCCTTGAATGTGTCAACAAACTCTCAGGGTGGACTGTCAGAGAGAAAGCACCAATGCGCATCGGGGCAAGGATGGGAAGGCCTGAAAAAGCAAATAGGCGTAAAATGTCCCCCGCTCCTCATGTATTGTTTCCGATCGGTGAAAGCGGAGGAAATACCCGCATGCTCTCAAATGCCGCATCCTATAAAGCCAACAACAACAGCAAAGTAGGTGAAATAAATATAGAGATAGGAAACCGGATTTGCCCCTCCTGTGGAATGGAAACCCATGAATTCAGATGTGAATGTGGCACCCATACAATCCCAAAACTTTTCTGCCCCCGTTGTGGCAGGGCTGTCAATAAGGACATCTGTCCAAAATGTAAGGCCACCACATCCTGTGTAACCGCCCACAATATAAATTTTAAAACAATATACGACAGGGCATTTGAGAGGCTCGGGGAACGGAATAAACTGGAATCCTTCAAGGGGGTTAAAAGGATGATGTCAAAGCACATGACCCCTGAGCCTCTCGAAAAAGGAATACTTCGAGCAAAACACGATCTTTTCACATTCAAGGATGGAACTGTCAGGTACGACATGTCGGACCTTCCCCTGACACATATCCGGGCTGATGAACTGGGCACCACCGCTGAAAAACTCCGTGAGCTGGGATATGAGACAGATATTCACGGCAATAGACTGGAAAGGGATGATCAGATCGTAACCCTAAAAGTACAGGACCTGGTGGTGTCCCGGGGTGCGGCAGAGTACATACTTCAAACCACAAAATACATCGATGACCTGCTGGTGAAGTATTACGGGCTTGAACCCCATTACAAAGCAGAAACTATAGAGGACATTATCGGGGTGATGCTAATCGGTCTGGCACCACACACATCAGCAGGAGTGCTGGGCAGGCTGGTAGGATTTACAAAGGCATCTGTGGGATATGCACATCCATTCTTCCATGCAGCAAAAAGACGTAATTGCGATGGTGATGAGGATTGCGTCATGTTGCTTATGGATGGGCTGATTAATTTTTCACATGAATACCTCCCTGACAAAAGAGGGGGAAAGATGGATGCACCCCTTGTACTCACAACCAGGATTGATCCCAGTGAGGTTGATAAGGAAGCACACAACATTGACGTTTGTTCCTCCTATCCTCTGGAATTTTATGAAAATACATTGAATTATACAAATCCCAAGGAACTGGAAGACACCATAGACCTGGTCAGCAGCAGATTAGGAACCCAGGCACAGTATGACGGATTCATGTTTACACACGACACTTCGGATATTGCCGGCGGACCAGTTAAAAGTGCATACAAAACACTTGGTTCTATGGTGGAAAAAATGGATGCTCAACTCTCCCTGGCAGAAAAAATACGTGCAGTTGATGTGGCAGATGTGGCTGAAAGAGTCCTCATATCACACTTTCTCCCAGATCTTTTTGGCAACCTCAGGGCATTTTCCAGGCAGGGAACCCGATGTGTCAAATGCGGTGGGAAATTCAGGAGGGCCCCACTTACAGGCACATGCCCACATTGTGGCGGAAGAGTCATACTGACTGTTCATGAAGGAGCGGTCAAGAAATATCTTGAAGTGTCACTGAAGGTTGCAAAAAAGTATAATGTATCAAGTTATACGCAGCAGCGCATCGAACTTATCGGATACGATATCGAATCGTTGTTCAAGAACGATAAATCAAAACAGATGGGACTTGCGGATTATATGTAATTATTCCACAGGAAGTCCAACTACGTTTATGTGCCGGATAAGCTCGCTGAGATTCTCGATTTCAAAAGAAAGCACTTCATCCCTATCCAGGCCAATGGACATTTCCCCGTCATATGTGAGCTGGTCCGGACCCCGCCTGATAAGTCTCTCCACACCGTCATTTGAGAGGATCGATTTTATCTCTGGATCATGGGCAAGCGTGCGACCGGGAATCATTACAGTTTCTTTTACCTGCGAAAGGTCAAGTGCCTGGAAATCCTCAATTGTGATCAGACATCCAATATCCTTGCCTGCAGCCACAACATTTACAGGTGCATCCAGCGCCTCGAAAACTTCCTGTAATCTCGGCCGGGCAGCTTTACTGGTAACAATAGTAGCGGTCTTTGTAACTTCCGGGAGTTTGGATAGTGCTGTTTTGTCCTTTCTTATGGCAAAGGGACAGCCAATAAGGGGATCTTCAAGGGGTGTGCCGGTGATACGCAAATCAAATTTGTCTGCCGCATTTCTTACTATGGTCTCAAATTCCTCTATCGAATGTGTAGTGATACCCTCCAGTACAGGAGAGTTGCGCAGAATCAAACCTTCTTCGCGACTGTTAGCAAAACGCATCAATATTGCTCCCTTTGCACCCATTTCCTGAATATCTGAAAGAGTTCTTTCCAGGATATAACCATCGTTTACACCGGGAATAAGGACAATAGCGGCATATACTTCACATTTTTCACAAAAGAGGCGAAGAATTTCAATTGAAGCTTCCGAATCAGGGTCATTCATATATTTGGCCCTGAGTTGAGGATCGGTGGCAAAAACCGTAAATGAAACCTCACTGACACCGTTTTCAATGTAAAAGGAAGCATCAGAAGGATCATCAAAACCTTTCCCGCTTGTGTATCCCAGATGAATGGGTTTTTTAAAACGAGAAAGCGAGCTGACAAGTTCCCTAAGCTCGGGGTAGCAACTGATATCACCACCCCCGCTGATGGTAAATTTATCCGGTTCAGAAGATGAAAACCGTAAATTCTGGGATACATCCCTCATTACAATCTGCAGAGGTTTAAAGCCGGGATATGATTCCCGTATACTACGTGTACAGTAATCACAACCCTTTGCAAAAGGAAAACAGTGCTTGCAACCAAAAGGTGGTACTTCCTGTACCTTCTTGAAGTAACAATATGAACAAAAACCGCGGCAGTCAATTCCAGGACTGCCCCCAATATCAGCGACTATCTCCATGTGACCAAGGGGTAGAAATAGATATTACTAAATCTTTGTGGTTAATTACGTGAAAATCATATGTAATTAATTATACATAATGAATTATCATTGCATATCGTACCGGGTCATAAAACGAATGCTAAAGTTTTAAAGGCAAAAACTCCATTGCTGACATGAATAAAATTAAAGAAAACCGACTGGAAAGCATTCTCACCATGAAAGTGCTTACGGCATATCCTCGCTCAAGCGTGGTTGCTTTCCAAATGGGATTTTCTTTCCATTAAAAAATTAAAGGAGGAAAATACGTGTCTGACAAAATAGACATCTACGACGACAGAGGAAAACTCTTAGAAAGCGGCGTTGCAATTGAAGAGCTCGCTCCTACAAGGAACGCAGCGATTCAGCGTATCATCGGAGACACAAAGAGGACTGTAGCAGTCAACCTGGGAGGTATTCAAAAATCTCTCGCGACCGGTAAGATGGGTGGAAAAGCTCGTCACATGCCGGGACGTGAAATGGAACTCGATATTGTCGAAAACGCTGGTGCAATTGCAGATTCCGTAAAAGAACTTGTACAGGTAGACAGTGACGATGATACCAACATCGAGACTCTCGGTGGCGGCAAGCAACTTCTTGTTCAGCTTCCAAACGCAAGGCTCACTGCAGGTGCTGACTACTCTTCCGCACTTACCGTAAGTGCAGCAGCAACCGTCCAGACCATTATTGACATGTTCAACATTGACATGTTCAACGCACCTGTGGTCAAAGGAGCAGTATGGGGTAACTACCCACAGACAATGGACTTGGCCGGTGGAAACATCGCTTCAATCCTGAACATTCCACAGAAGAATGAAGGTCTGGGTTACTCCCTGAGAAACATCATGACCAACCACATTGCTGCAATTACAGAAAAGAAAGCAATGAATGCAGCCGCACTGTCTTCCATCTTCGAACAGGCAGGTATGTTCGAAATGGGTAATGCAGTCGGAGAATTCGAGAGACATCAGCTCCTTGGATTTGCATGCCAGGGCCTTAACGCCAACAATGTAGTCTACGATCTGGTAAAGGACAATGGTAAAGACGGAACCGTCGGTACCGTGGTACAGTCTGTTGTTGAAAGAGCAATTGAGGACAATGTAATCGAAGTAGACAAGACAGCTCCTTCAGGTTACAACTTCTACAAGGCAAACGACGTATCCATGTGGAATGCTTACGCTGCAGCCGGCCAGCTTGCCGCTACAATGGTCAACTGTGCTGCAGGCAGGGCTGCCCAGAATGTTTCATCCACAATTCTGTATTTCAACGATATTATTGAGAAGGAAACTGGCCTGCCTGGCTGTGACATGGGTAGGGCACAGGGTACTGCTGTCGGGTTCTCATTCTTTAGCCACTCTATCTATGGTGGCGGTGGTCCCGGTGTCTTCAACGGTAACCACATTGTAACCAGGCACTCAAGAGGATTCGCAATTCCATGCGTATCCGCTGGTGTATCACTTGATGCAGGCACCCAGATGTTCTCCATCGAGAAAACATCCGGCCTCATAGGTGACGTATTCGGTTCAATCAAAGAATTCAGAGAACCAATAAAAGCAGTCGCTGAATCACTCTAAATGAGTCACAAAGATTGAAGGTACCAATAATGGAAACTTCTGCTTCAGACACAAAAAAACCCATACAGATCGAGATATTCCCAAAACGTATGATTAAACCCGATACCGTAGAAGGGCTGCTCAATAAACTTTGCAGTCTGGAAGGTATACAAAGGGCATTCATACAGGGGCCGCGCCTACCTACAAAAGTACCTTTCGGACCTGCTGTCGGAACACCCGTACATCATCCATTAAGGACAAATGTACATTTTGGTAAGACCGAAATGGGCCTGGAAGTACTTGTGGGAAGGATTACACTGGAACTTGCCGGAAAGGAAATCATGGAAGAAATAGATGCAATTTGTAAAGAGACACTTCCCTGCGGTTATGACATTCGGGAAGGGCGTTTCATCCAGACAAGGCAAACGGTTTCAGATTATGCAAAAAGAGGCCCTGCAGCCGATCCTGCCCTATACGGTCTTTATGACCCGAAAAGCAAGATCGAATCACAGGTAAACCTCCTGAGAACAAGAGATAAGGAATGATTCCAGATGTTTGACCGGGAAACCCAGGTTGTAGATTGCAGACACGGAATGGGCCTTGGCAAAGGAGGCGGACTTGCCCAGAGAGGCACACTCTCCGAAGCCGGCAGGACCGACGTGGTCGCAGTCGCTATGAGTCCCGGAAGACGCCATATCACCAAGCCTGTTTGTGAACTGACTTACGGAATGCGTAAAGAAGACATACAGGTAAGTGTACTTGTGCTCAATACGGGATCAGGAGTTCCCGATGAACAGATGAAATCAGGATCCTTCGGTATAAACCCGGAGGAGATCAGACAGATAAATCGACACAAGATGGCAGTCATTCATACAGGAAACATTCGTGATCATGTTGTCAGGAAAGTAAGGGAAATATTGGTGCATGCAGAAGTGCCGGCAGTGGTTGTCTGTCAGACAATCGTGGACTTTGAAGATTTTGCAAAGGCCGGTATCCATACTAGATTGGTAAAACCTCAAGATAAAAACATCCAGACAAAGGGAAAAGTAATGGATATTGTGACTGGAGTGACGCGAGGAGAAACTTGTTCTAGGGACAAGTTAAACGAACTCGTCAAAGCAGTGAAATCCACAATGAAATCAATTGATAACAAAGGAGTGTAATCATATGACATATGAAGCACAGTTTTATCCCGGAGCAACAAGTGTTGCGGAAAATAGAAGGAAACACATGTCCGGTAAAGTCGAAAAACTCAGGGAAATCTCTGATGATGACTTAACCATTATTCTCGGACACCGTGTTCCCGGTACAGATTACCCAAGCACCCACCCACCACTGGCAGAAATGGGCGAACCAGAATGTTCCATCCGTGAAATGGTCGAACCTACAGATGGTGCAAAAGCAGGGGACAGGATCAGATACGTACAGTTTGTAGACTCAATGTACAATGCACCTTCCACCCCATACTTCAGGTCCTACAACGCTGCAATTAACTTCAGAGGCGTAGACCCGGGTACACTTTCCGGCCGTCAGGTCGTTGAAGCCCGTGAGAGGGACATGGAAGAACTTGCAAAATTCCAGCTTGAAACCGAAATGACCTGCCCTGCACTTGCATGCCTGCGTGGTGCCAGTGTACACGGTCACTCCCTCCGTCTTCAGGAAGATGGTGTAATGTTTGACATGCTCGAAAGGGTACGTCTGGAAAACGGAACCATCATCGTCCAGAAGGATCAGGTAGGAAGGCCAATCGACAAGAAGGTCGATCTCGGAAAACCAATGTCCGATGAAGAAGCTGCAAAAAGGACCACAATCTACCGTGTAGACAATGTCCCATACAGGGAGGACAAGGAGGTCCTCGAATGGGTACACAGGGTCTTTGAACAGAGAACCATGTATGGATACAAGCCAGCTGTACAGGAGTGAGTAAAATGGCAGACGACAGAAAGAAAATGTTCCAGAAAGATTTAGAAATTAAATTCACAAAGGAGCACGGCACCAACAAGATGGAAGGCGGCGACATTACAGATATGAGAATTCCATATTACCGCCTCGGTGTCGACCAGAACCCCAGGAAACTGGAAATGAAGAAAGTTGGTAAGGAAATCGCAGAAAAGAGGGGTCTTGCAGGATACAACCCAATGATGCACTGCGGTGGTATCCCTCTCGGCCAGAGAGCTCTGACACCATCCTTCATCTCTGGTAATGATGACATGATGGTCGAAAATGATGACCTTCACTATGTCAACAATGCTGCAATGCAGCAGATGTGGGACGACATACGCAGAACCTGTATTGTCGGTATGGATATGGCCCACGAAACCCTCGAGAAAAGACTGAGTATAGAGGTAACTCCTGAAACAATCAACCACTACCTCGAAGTGCTCAACCACGCACTCCCTGGCGGTGCAGTTGTTCAGGAACACATGGTAGAGAGCCACCCTGCACTCGTCGATGACTGTTACGTGAAAATATTCACAGGTGACGATGAACTTGCAGACGAGATCGATGACCAGTTCCTCATCGACATCGACAAACAGTTCCCTGCAGAACAGGCAGAACAGCTCAAAGCCGCAATCGGCAAGACAACCTGGCAGGCAGCCCACATCCCAACCATCGTATCCAGAACAACAGACGGTGGTCAGACCACAAGGTGGACTGCAATGCAGATCGGTATGTCCTACATCGCAGCATACGGAATGTGTGCCGGTGAAGCAGCTGTAGCAGACCTTTCCTACGCAGCAAAGCACGCAGGTGTTGTCAACATGGGTGACATGCTCCCTGCAAGACGTGCACGTGCACCAAACGAACCTGGTGGTGTCACCTTTGGTAACCTTGCAGACATCGTCCAGACCAGCCGGACAGATCCGGAAGACCCTGCAAACGTAACCCTTGAGGTAGTCGGTGCAGGATGTATGCTCTACGACCAGATCTGGCTCGGATCCTACATGTCCGGTGGTGTCGGTTTTACCCAGTACTCCACTGCTGCATACACCAACAACATTCTGGATGACAACCTCTACTATGACGTTGAATACATCAACGACAAGTATGACGGTGCAGCCAACAAGGGTATCGACAACAAGGTCGCCCCAAGCATGGATGTTATCAAGGATATCGCAACAGAGTCCACACTCTACGGTCTCGAAAACTACGAGAAATACCCAGTTGCCCTTGAAGACCACTTCGGTGGATCCCAGAGAGCAACCGTCCTTTCCGCAGCTGCCGGTAGTGCAGGATCCCTTGCAACCGGTAATGCAAACGCCGGTCTCTCCGCATGGTATCTCTGTATGTACCTGCACAAGGAAGGTCACGGACGTCTCGGATTCTTCGGATTCGACCTGCAGGACCAGTGTGGTGCAACCAACACCTTCTCCTACCAGTCCGACGAAGGTCTGCCCCACGAACTCCGTGGTCCAAACTATCCGAACTATGCAATGAACGTCGGTCACCAGGGTGGCTATGCTGCAATCGCAGCCGCAGCACACGCCGGTCGTGGAGATGCATACGCACTCAACCCACTGATCAAGGTCTGTTTCGCCGACGAAATGCTCCCATTCGACTTCACCCAACCAAGGAAGGAGTTCGGACGCGGTGCGCTTCGTGAGTTCGAGCCTGCTGGTGAGAGATCCCTCATCATCCCGGCCAAATAAGCACAATACGAAGTAGGCTCCCTGCCTACTTCAACTACTTTTTTTAGACCCATTTAAATAGCTAAAGCTTTTTTTATATGATGATCTTATTTGCTCGTGCCATAGTTACAACCATATAATCAGGTGTTCCCATGACCGATAATACAGAAAAAAAAGTCATACCAGCAAAAGATGCCTCCATCAAACTTGCCAGCATAAATACACTCCTAAAAAATAGAGGGCTTGAAGCAATGGCAGAGGCCCTTGACCAAAGTAGAAAAACAATAATTGAGGCAAACCGCAACGATCTCGAATCTGCTGAGCAGTTAAAAGAGCAAGGGAAAATCTCACAGGCTCTTGTGGACAGGCTGAAAGTAAATGATAGCAAAATCGATGGAATGATTGCAGGTATAAGGGACGTCATGGAACTTGAAGACCCAACAGGCAAAACCCTCAGCTGCTTAGAGCTTGATGAAGGACTGGAACTGTATCAGGTAAGTTGTCCGATCGGCCTTATTGGAGTTATTTTCGAGTCACGTCCTGATGTTGTTCCGCAGATTATGTCCCTCTGCCTGAAAAGTGGTAATGCAACAATATTTAAGGGCGGAAGTGAAGCCTTTAATTCAAATCGTACTATTTTCAACATACTTAAAAAAGCCCTGGAAGAAACTGGCGATATTCCTGCGAAGGCCTTTCAACTGATGGAAACCCGGGAAGAGGTAATGGATATCCTTGCACTTGATTCCTATATAGACCTGCTCATACCCCGTGGTTCGAACGCTTTCGTGAAGTTCATACAGGATAATACCAGAATACCCGTACTCGGTCATGCAGACGGGATATGCCATGTTTATGTGGACAGTGAAGCAGACATAGAAAAGGCCATTGATGTCTGTTATGATTCAAAGGTACAGTATCCGGCAGTATGCAACGCGATGGAAACCTTGCTTGTAAACAGTGATATTGCAAGCAGGTTCCTGCCCGTGATGATAGAAAAATTCATCAAAGCAGGTGTCGAAATCCGCCTGGATGAGAAAACATACACGATTGCAGAAAATGCAGGCATCCCTGCTGTGAAAAAAGCATCCGAGGAAGACTGGAGCACCGAATATAATGATTTGATACTGTCTGTGAAAATGGTTGATTCCATAAATGAAGCAATCGATCATATTAACAGGTACGGTTCCCATCATACAGATTGTATTGTAACCAAAAACAAGGAAAAGCGCCGCACATTTACCGAGCTTGTGGATTCCTCAAGCGTCATGGTCAATGCTTCCACAAGATTTGCCGACGGTTTCAGGTACGGCAAAGGTGCAGAGGTTGGCATCAGTACAAACAAAATACACGCACGCGGACCCGTAGGAATGGAAGGTCTCTTGATATACAAGTATATCCTTCTTGGTAATGGAGACAGGGTATCTGATTATACAGGGGATAATGCAAAACAATTTACCCACAGGAAACTGGATAAACAGATTAGCGAAATCATCTGAAATACATCCGGGGATCGTGATTTTGAGCAAGAGAAAAGTCATCCTTGAAAACGTTAAAAAAGTTGTCATCAAAATAGGAACAACTTCCATAAGTAATGATTGTGGAGGATTAAATGAGGAATTCATGAAACATGTGGCCTCACAGATTGCATACCTCCACAGCCTGGGAAAAGAAGTCATTCTTGTCAGCTCTGGTTCCATTGGAGTGGGAATTGACCTGATGCAACTTGGCTGTAAGCCACGGGAAATTCCGGTTCGACAGGCAGCAGCAGCTGTTGGCCAAAATATTTTGATGCAAAAATGGATGGAGGCTTTTAGTACTTACGATCTCAATGTTGCCCAGATTCTTTTGACCTATGATTCCTTTACCAGCAGGTTAACCTATCTCAACCTGAGAAACAGCATATCCACCTTGCTGGAATACGGAGTAATCCCGATTATCAATGAGAATGACAGTACCTGTGTTCACGAAATAGAAGCCACACTCGGAGATAATGACAGGCTTTCCGCAATGGTTGCCAGCAAAATGGAAGCAGACCTGCTGATACTCCTATCGGATATTGATGGTTTATATGATAAAAATCCTAAAAGGCACAAGGATGCTGTATTACTGAAAACTGTGTCCGAGATCACACCAACTATAGAAAGCTATGGCGGGAGCCCTTCAAGTACAAAAGGTACCGGGGGAATGAGAACAAAGATCGATGCTGCCAAGATATGCAATATAGCAGGCTGCCATATGGTAATTGCAAATAGCTCTATCCAAAACGTAATCCTGAAAATAATGGAAGGAGAGGAAATCGGCACCCTGTTTTTAGCTGAAGGAGAAGTCCATAAGAACCGGATTCGATGGATTTTACTTGCCCATTCCTCGGGCACAATCGTGGTAGATGAAGGAGCCCGGGATGCAATAAGAAACAGTATGGGTCTTCTGCCTTCGGGGGTAATTGGTGTAAATGGTGATTTTGATCGTGGAGATATAGTAAAACTCGAGTGCAACGGGCAGGTGTTCGGGAAAGGAATTACAGATTATACCTCAGATGAATTGCAGAAGATAAAGGGAAAACATACGAATATGATAGCAGATATCCTGGGATATAAAAATTATGACAATGTTTTAAACAAGGATAATATAGGACTTTTTAAAGAATGACTTAATATATAAGTAGGAATATCTAATATATAACTGGCATCTGGGTGCGGTGACATGCTTGATGAAAAAATCCCTTTAATTATCCTTCTAAGCAACAAAAATAATGAACATTTGCAGGAATATCTTTCAGCATACAGGGTGCTACAAGCCAAACCCAAAGAAGATACTGTTTCTTTTATCAAAAAAAATGCACCTGGCATAGTTATAATTGACAATACTGCGACCGAAGAGGTTAACTACCGCATTTGCAGGGAACTTAAACAAAATGCAGGTAATCGATATCTTCCCATAATTATGGTCACCAGAACAGACAGGGAAGATATAAGAGCAGCTCTGAAAGAGGGTGCAGATGATATTATAACCGACAAATCTGATGATCTGGAAATCCTCACAAGAATTAATTCCCTGCTACAAATAAAGACCCTGTATGATAAACTTGCAAAAGAAAGAGACCAGGCACAGACATACATCGATGTTGCCCAAACACTAATAGGCGTAGTTGACAGGGATCTGAAAGTCGTACTTGCCAATAAAAAAGCTTCTGAAGTTCTGGGGTATCCACAGGAAGAAATTATAGGACAGAAATGGTTCGATGTCTTTTTGCCGGAAAGGATAAGGGATATGATAAAGACCGGTTATAAAATGGTTCTAGAAGGGGAATTGAACCTCCAGAATTCTCTGAAAAACCTATTCTTACACGTACAGGCGAGGAACGATTGGTATTCTGGCATGATGTTGTACTCAAAGACGACCAGGGGAGGATTATAGGTACCATCAGTTCCGGTGAAGATATTACCGAAAAAAAGCAGGCAGAGATGGCCCTTGTAGAAGCAAATAAAGAACTTCAGGAACTGGACAGAATGAGAAATGAATTTCTCGCCAATATAAGCAAGGAATTACAGATACCTCTTGCATCCATCAAAGGCTTCAGCGATTTGCTCGCCAGAGGCAAGTTTGGGGAGATTAATAGCAAACAAAAGGACGCCCTGCTTACAATAATCCGGAATTGTGATAGGCTACAGCAACATGTCAATGCCCTTCTCTATGCCAGTGAGGACTGCAGTCAAAACGTGATATATAATTTCGAAAATACAGATATAAATTCCCTTCTCAACAATATCCTGGATGACATGTCAATTAATTTTACAAAATGTGGCCTGGCACTTGAAAGAAACCTAGAAGATATTCCGCACATAAATGCAGATGAGAGACACCTGAAAAATGTTATTTTTCATATACTCGATAATGCAATCAAATTCACTCCTGCAAATGGCAACATAAAAGTTTCCACCAGTAGAGCAGGTAATTACATCGAGATAAAAATAAGGGATTCAGGAATCGGAATAGCCGAAGACAAGGTGGAAAATATTTTCAAAAGCTTTTATCAGGTAGACGGTTCTACCAGAAGAAAATATGGAGGAACTGGCATCGGCCTCTACATCTGCAAGAAAATAGTGGAGGGCCACAATGGTCAAATCCGGGTGGAAAGCATAAAAGGCAAGGGAAGTGAATTCACAGTTCAACTCCCGATTAGCACCCAGCCTGATTATACCACTGCTGAAAATCTGGCTGTTGTACACTAAAAATAAAAAGCAAGAAGAAGTTCAATCCTGTTCCTCAAAATACCTTTTTACAAGCAGCGATGTTCCCGCAAGCGTGATTCCTGTCAGGAACATACCTATTAAGAGGCTTTCTGCATTGAAATCCTGCCAAGAATGGACAGAAGCCCACATACCACTTCTCGTAACAAAAGTTGCAAAAATTACAAGTATAAACGAAAAAATGGCCATTGCTGGC
Organism: Methanosarcinaceae archaeon; assembly: GCA_041694315.1. Lineage (GTDB taxonomy): Archaea > Halobacteriota > Methanosarcinia > Methanosarcinales > Methanosarcinaceae > Methanohalophilus. The sequence goes on from JASMTL010000037.1 coordinate 13,151, forward strand.
GCCAGGAATCTGAACTGTCCCTGCCTGCCGTATATTGTATGCAGATAAGCTGTCGCGGTAATCCAGGGAATCAACGAAGAGGTCTCAACCGGATCCCAGCTCCAGTACCATGCACCCCAACCAAGTACCTCATAGGCCCAGAAACCACCCAGACCAATCCCTGCGGTCAGAAATAACCAGGAAACCCGCATCCAATTATTGGCTATTTTACGCCAGCTACTGTCATTAAGGAGTAAACCCGTAATAGCAGATGCAAAAGGAATAGTAAAAGCTGCATAGCCCAAAAAAAGGATGGGAGGATGAACAGCCATCCAGGGATTGCGAAGCAGCGGATTCATGCCCTGCCCATCTGTTATGTGAGAGGGCTGGACAAACGGATTCCAGTTG
>JASMTL010000038.1:0-4483 GCA_041694315.1 Methanosarcinaceae archaeon
GATGATTGCCGGTGAAGAGTGGGAACAATTCGTTCCTGAATCTGTTACAGAAGTTATTGAAGAGATCGATGGTGTCAGGAGATTAAAACATGTCTCCGGCAGCGATCAGACTTTCTGACAACCCCCGGTCCTTAATTTTTTATAGTACGTTCGTTGCATATTATATAGTGTAAGGAATATGCAGGGGACATCTAATGACCGACAGAGCACCGGTATTTTGTGAAAAATATTGTATTGTATGCAGGGGAGCAAGAGCTGGAAATCCCATTTGTAAGGCGATCCAGAATCTTGAACTCAAGATATTTGGTAAGGAAGGTTGCATATGGGGAAAAGCAAGGACCAGATATTACGGCGTAACACCTGATGAGAAAATACCCCCGGATAAGAAAAAGTGATCAGAATATTTCCCCGCTCCAATCAAAAGCACCGGGTTTGAATTTATCAAGGGGTGGATGTCCTGAGGATATGCCGTCGATTATCTCTCTTACATCCCCCGCAACTTCACTCATACTTCGACCTGTGGTACCAACTTCAAATACCATTTCACAGTTCTCAACTGACTCTACAAGTATAACATCGAGGCATTCTGCTTCTATATTCTCATCAACTTTTGCAGGTTGATAGCCTCTTTTTTCAAGCCTTTTTTTGAGTTCATTGGGAGCCGTACGTAGCACGATGGAAACATCTGTAATCAGATGGGCCATGTGGCTGTCAATAATTACAGGATTTTCAGATTCTTCTATGACTGACAGCCGTTTTTTTACCACATCAAGGTCAGTAACCACACAGTCCCGTTGCTTATCTTCTTCTACGAAAAGATTCTCGGATTTTATGATTTCGTTCAGATGAACCACTCGATACCCGAATTCATTCTCAAGCAGCCCGGATACAGATGTTTTCCCACATCCGGGAGTGCCGGTTAAAGCAATAAACATATGTCCTGAATACAATTGCCTTTACTATTAAGGATTAATCCTCCTGTATGACCAGGGCCAAAAAATTTTCAATGATTTTCAAACCATCACTCATCAGGACCGATTCAGGATGGAACTGGATGCCATAGACCGGGTGTTCCTTATGCTTAATCGCCATTATTGAGCCATCTTCTGTATGGGCAATGGATTCTAAGGGTGGGGCAAGTTTTTTAATTTCCAGGGAATGGTACCTTCCTCCTTCAAAAGGATTGGCAAATCCCGCAAAAAGAAGTGAATCATTGTGAATTATTGATGAAGCCTTGCCGTGGACGGGGCCATTTGCACACCTACCAGTACTGCCTCCGTAAGCCCGATTTATAGCCTGATGGCCAAGGCAAACTCCCAGTATAGGGGTATTTGGACCGTATTCCTTAATAATCTGGAGACAGTTACCGATATCCTCAGATCTTTCTGGAATGCCGGGGCCGGGTGATATGACAATGGTATCTGGTTTTATATTTCTGACCTCTTCCATTTCTAATGTATTTGGAACAACTACAGTCTCAACACCCAATACGGAAAAGGCATCCACAAGGTTCCATACAAAGGAATCCCTGTTGTTTACAAACAGTACTTTCACATCATTCACCTCTTACCGCTTTGAGCATTGCAGCCATTTTGCGCTCGGTTTCCTCGTATTCTTTAGAAGGTACCGAATCTGCAACTATACCGGCACCTGCCTGTATCATTACCTGTTCCTCTCTCATAATGACCGTGCGTATTGCAATTGCAAAGTCTGCATCCCCGTTCCAGGAAAAGTAACCTATCCCTCCGCCGTAGACGCCCCTGCCGACTCCTTCAAGTTTTCTAATGATCTCCATTGCCCGTATTTTGGGTGCACCAGAAAGAGTTCCTGCAGGAAGAAGTGCCTTGATGGCATCGAACTGGTCGCATTCAGGTCTTAATTTACCTTCCACCGTACTTTCAATATGCTGTACATGAGAATAACGTACCACTTTCATGAAATCGGATACTTTTACAGAACCGCCTTCACAAACCATGCGTACATCATTGCGGGACAGATCAACAAGCATCACATGTTCAGCCCTTTCCTTTTCATCATGAAGCATTATTTCGGCATAGCTGCAATCTTCAGCTTCGCTTTCACCCCGGGGGCATGTCCCTGCGATAGGATTGGTGATCACACGTCCGTTATCCACAGTCATCAGGGTTTCAGGACTTGCACCCACCACGGCCATATCCTTATACGAAAGCAGATACATGTAAGGACTCGGGTTAATGGAGCGTAGTTTCCTGTAAAGGTAAAGAGGACTATTCTGGTAGGGTAACTCATAGCGTCTTGAAAGTACCACCTGGAAAATATCGCCATCCAGGATATGTTCCTTTGCCTTGCTTACTGCATTTTCATATTCTGCCCGGTCCATCGTGCAGGAAATATCCTCATTCCTCGTACTCCCCGCTGATTCATATTCCTCGATCAATGATGATCGATTAAGTACTACCTGCATGCTGCGGGCTTCTTCGAGTACATCATCATAGACTTGTGCTGCATTTGAAGAACTTACAAGTGGAGTTTTTATGTAATAAGTCCTTTTTTCAAGATGGTCAAAAACAAAGGTACTCGTGGTGAACATAAACTGCATGTCCGGTTCCTCTGCACCTTTTGGAACTTCCTGTTTCAACCAGCAATCATAGATAATGTCATATCCAGCATATCCCATTGCTCCACCCAGGAATGTCTGCCTGTCAAATCGATTTGCATTGAGAAGAGGCAGTGACTCATCGGCCACAAATACTTTCCTGAGGGCGTCTAATACTTCATATCCTGTTTTTATGGTTCCTTCAAAATGACAGGATTTGGATTCAAGAGAATCGCATACGTCTCCCAGTCTTTTTTCCATCAGAGCTGTCAGGGTCGATTCATGTGACATTGTCAGACAAACGTGTCTGCCTTTGACAGAAAGTAATGCAAGGGGATCTGCACCTACAAAAGAAAAACGCGCGTGTCTGCTCTCTTTTTCTACAGATTCCAGAATATAGGAGTAATCAAAATGATTCTCCAGAAGAGTGTAGAGGTCAAGTGGGGAAAGGGACGTTTCCATCTCGGCTACCAGCTGTACAAGGGCCGGACTGTCCTCTTTATTTACAAGTGAAATGAACTCATCTCTTCCAATATCAAATTCCATCAATTACTACACCTCACAGCTCCTATAAAATCGCAAACACGATTCAAATTTTTTTTACCTTTTACTTCAACCCCGGAGGAAACATCCACTCCATAGGGGGATACGATATCCACACATTTACCCACATTTTGCGGATTCAGGCCTCCTGCCACAATCAACGGGACAGGGATGCTTTTTGCAACTTCGCTGCTTATTTGCCAGTCATGGGTCAGGCCACTGCCCCCGCCGATGCTACAGGCAGTATCCAGAATTATGGCATCAATCAATTTGTATTCTGCGAGTTCATTGATGATTTTAATAGTTTCAAGGACCTTTGTTTCATCCGAAATCGAAATTTTCTGGATTATCCGAACATGCATTGACTGCAGTGCAGTGAGTAATCTTCTGTTAACAGTGGAATGTACCTGCACCATGTCCGGTCTTGCATTGCTTACAAGTTTCCTGGCATGTGTGATCGACTCTGGCATTATTACCATGACCGTAGTGACAAAAGGAGGAGTGGCTTTTATAAGCTCAATGCTTAGTTCCATATCCAGATTGCGAGGCGTATCTACCGGCACTTCTGTTATAAAACCTACTGCATCAGCACCACAATTTACTGCAATAACTATATCATCCACAGACTTCATTCCGCAGATTTTCACCCTTATGGCAGGTTGCATTTGATCCCCTGGAATTTGTAAAATGTGCAAGTTCTCCGAGTTTTTCAAGAGCTTTGCCATTGTCGATTACCTTTTCAGCAACTCTTGCTGCTTCATTGAGGGACGGGGCCTTATCTGCAATATAGATAGCAGCGGCAGCGTTGGCCACAACTATATCCCTTTTGGGTCCCTTTTCACCCTGCAGGATATAACGTATGTCCGTTGCATTTTCTTCTGGAGTTCCGCCTACAACATCAGGTGCAGATACCCTTTTGAAACCCAGATCTTCAGGTTTAATCTCATAGGTAGTGATTAATCCGTCCTTTAGTTCTGCTACGTAGGTTTCCGAGAGGGTGGATATTTCATCCATTCCGTCACCATGGACCACCAGTACTCTTTCTTTGCCAAGTTTTCTGAGGGCATGTGCAAAGGGTTTGCAGAGGGCTTTATCGTGTACACCCACAACCTGCCTGGAAGCAAGTGTCGGATTTGAGAGAGGGCCCAGGAGATTAAAGATTGACCGGAATCCAAGTTCTTTCCTGATTGGAGCAACCCTCTTCATGGCAGGGTGGAAATATGGTGAAAAGAGAAAACCGACTCCTACGGACTCCATACATCTTTTCACTTCTGCCGGAGAACAGTTCAGGTCAATACCGAGAGATTCAAGTACATCGGCACTTCCTGAAAGAGACGTTACGGCACGATTCCCATGTTTTGCGAT
>JASMTL010000039.1:0-4721 GCA_041694315.1 Methanosarcinaceae archaeon
CTGAACACAGGCGCCCTGGTCATCACTTCATTGAAGACCCTCACTACAGTGCCACCTGAAACAGAAATCGCTGAACAACCACGATTCACACTGGCAACCAGAGCTCCTTCTGTAGTGGCAAGAGGAAGATAATACTCCCCTTGCGCAAATTCCCCACCTATTTTAACAGGACCTGCAATTCCCAGAGGAACCTGCACCGCCCCAATCATATTTTCAATATTACGCTTACTTGCTTCATTTTCATTTATACTGAAACTACCAATATGTTCCAATTGTACATCCCTGATTCTTTCCAGTGCCATTCTGCGAAGGAGCACAGCCCTGTCCTTTTCGACATGTTTGTCCAAACGATGCATTGAAAGGTCGCCACTTACAAGTTGGCCCAATAATTCCTCTTCTTCCATCGAAAGTTGATTATCTGGATTCATTGTGATCACTACTGATTTTGTGAATATGTATAACTATCACATATTGTTACAAGTATTCCAAGCATAATAATCTTTAGAAATTAAAATCTTAAAACATACTTCCTCATACTAATGATTACTATACAAAACGATGCGGATAACGTTAAATAAGAATAAATATAATTTAAACTTGCTAGTGGTATAGCAGGTGGTACAACAAGAAAGCTTACATTATTAGCCATAGTATAGGCTATCTGTTGTGCTTCTCTATCTTTATAGCAGTGGTGGTATGAGCTAATGAAGAGTGGGGATAGTCCAAACGAAGCCTCTGAGACCAGCCAGAACCCCGATTCGGAATTCAATAAATGGAGAAGGGAATGGCTGGTCAAAAAGGCAAAAGAAAGAAGTAGCCATGGTACAAGGGAAAGCAACCCCGATATGGATAATGGTTTCTGGTACTGGTACATGGAAAAAAGTGCAAAATTGCATAAAAGATACATGCATCTTTATGATGATATTACTGCCAAAGAATTCAGGAAGAATAAAGAGGGCATAGATGAGTCCAATGATGATATAGATTATATAAGGCAACAATTTTTGAAACAGGATAGAGAAACAGTGAAATTACTGGCAGACAAGCTTGCAAAAGTGGGTTTGGAAAAAGAGTCAAAAGAATTCCTGTCTTTAGAACCTATGCATAAGGAAACTATTCAGAAACTTGACCGTTTTTTTGAGGTGTTGCATAGCAAACACTATAATGACCTTGAAATCGTCGATTTTTATTTATCCCTCTCACCAGAAGAAAGAATGGAACTGGGTTGCAAACCCTGAAAATTCATAAATATCTCTTTTCTTTTGCAACCTTTCTGGTATGATTATCCGATAGTCTTAAATAAACAACTGTCCGTACAAAATAGTACTAAAGTGTACACTAAACATGAGGGACTTATCATGGAATATACAAAATTTATACTTGATGAAAATGATATGCCAGAGAAATGGTATAATATTTTACCTGACATGCCCACCCCCCTTGAGCCTCCATTGAACCCTGCAACAAATGAACCAATCAAACCGGAGGAACTTGAACCTCTTTTTGCCAGGGAACTTATCAAACAGGAAATGTCTGATAAGCGTTACATAAACATTCCCGATGAAATTAAAGATATCTATAAGCTCTGGAGACCATCACCCCTTTACCGTGCCTCAAGACTTGAAAAGGAACTCGACACACCTGCAAAGATCTACTACAAACACGAGGGTGTGAGCCCTGCTGGAAGCCACAAACCCAACACATCCATTGCCCAGGCTTACTACAACATGAAAGAGGGAACCGAAAGGATCACTACTGAAACAGGAGCAGGACAGTGGGGAAGTGCTCTTTCTCTTGCATGCAACTATTTTGATATTGAATGTAAGGTATACATGGTACAATCAAGTTTTTACCAGAAACCTTACAGGAAATCCCTGATCAACCTCTGGGGAGCAAATGTAATTCCATCCCCGAGTAATGAGACCCAGTTCGGCAGAAAGATCCAGGAAGATTTCCCTGATACAAGCGGAAGTCTGGGTATAGCCATCAGTGAAGCTGTAGAAGATGCTGCTCTCAATGATAATACCAAATATGCATTGGGTAGTGTACTTAACCATGTTATGCATCACCAGACAATAATAGGACTGGAAACCCAGGAACAGATGAAAATGGCCGAGGATTACCCGGATGTCGTTATCGGCTGCTGTGGTGGCGGTAGTAACCTTGCAGGAATCGGACTTCCATTCATCAAGGATAAAATGGATGGCAATGATCTGAGAGTAATCGGTGTAGAACCATCCGCATGTCCTACCTTAAGCGCAGGGGAATTCAGATATGACTATGGAGATATGGCAAAGATGACACCATTGTTGAAAATGCATACTCTGGGATACGATTTCATCCCGCCTGCAATCCATGCCGGTGGACTGCGCTATCACGGTTGTTCACCCATAATCAGCCAGCTTGTCAATGAAGGTCTCATGGAAGCCACAAACTACCACCAGATCGAAGTATTTGAAGCAGGCGTGACCTTTGCCCGAACGGAAGGATTTGCCCCAGCTCCTGAATCATCCCATGCAATCAAATGTGCTATCGATGAAGCACTGAAATGCAAGGAAACAGGGGAAGAAAAGACCATCCTGTTCAATCTGAGTGGCCATGGTCATTTTGATATGATCTCATACGACAAGTATTTCAACGGGGAACTTGGAAACGAATAAAAAAAGAAGAGGATATTAAAAATCCTCTTTTCCTTCTTTTTGCCCGATGTAACTTTTTTCTGCAATCAGGTCTTTTTTGTACACCAATGTTCTGTATGGGAATGGAATTTCTATTCCTTCTTTATCGAAACGTTTCTTGATAGCTTCCCTAATCTCACATCCTGTACCATAAGCAAAACTTCTATCCCTTACCCAAACAAATAATTTCAGGTTAACTGAAAAATCTCCGAGTCCTGTTAAAAGGACAGAAACATCATCATCACTGAACTTTTCATCATATTTACGAAGTTCAGAGAAGGACATCGTATTTTTGTTTTTGCGACCTTCTTCGACCATTATCTTACGGGCCAGATCAATATCGGAATCATAGCTTATACCTATCTCAATCGGCCAGCATACCGTTGGGTCCTCTATAGTCCAATTTATGATAGCTTCGTCACTGATTACATGATTTGGCAGGATAAGCCTGCGATTGTCCCAGGTTTTAACGACCGTATGACGTAAAGTGATATCCGTAATCTTGCCGTAATCATCCCTGATATTAACACGGTCTCCCACCCTAAAGGGGCGAAATATGGCAAGGGATACGCCTGAAATAATATTTGACATTGTGCTCTGGGCAGCAAGACCAACGACTATACCCAAAAATCCTGCACCTGCCAGGATAGCAAAAGAAAGGTCTTGCAGTGTCGGAAAATGCATAATTATCAGAACTAATCCAAATACATAGACAAGAGCTATGGATGTATGCCTGATAATTCGATAAGCAGTTTCATCTACAGCCATTCTACGGTTGGCTATTTCAAATTGATGCCGAATTATCCTGTCAACCAATTTTGATGCAACAAACGTAAGAACGATAACGAAAATTACGAATAGAACATCCAGTACATTCCAGAAATTCCAGAATTGCCATGAAGTTTCAGAAAATACATCTGATGTGTTTACCATTGGACCTACCATATTTATTCTTAATAAAACATCCAATAAATAATAGTGCTTATAATTTAATCTTTATCCATGGTTGTGTTCTTAAAAGGGGCTGCTTCCAAAATAATCTGCGAGGTTTTCCAAAAAACAATGTAAGGTACCCTTTAACAAAGGGCAACATCGTTTTGCTTATCGTTCCAATTTTCTGCAAATACACAGCAATTGTATTGTTACCTACAGGATCAATACAGAAATAGCAAGATGCTCTTTTATTCATCTTGTCATCCAGATGAATTCAATATATATATAATTTCACTTTATTTACAACAGAATCCTTACTGTTTTGAGCCTTTGGTACCTGTACGACAAGGCCTGGCATTTTCTTCGATAAAATCAATTATCATGGAAGCAACATTTTTTCCGGATGCCTTTTCGATTCCTTCAAGCCCAGGGGAAGAATTTACCTCCATAATAAGGGGACCCCTTGAAGATCTAAGCATATCAACTCCCGCCACATTCAATCCGAGAGTCTTTGCTGCCGCAACAGCAGTTTTCCTTTCCGCCGGAGTGATTTTTACAGAGCAAGCAGTTCCCCCACGATGAAGGTTGGAACGGAATTCTCCCTCTTTTGCCTGTCTTTTCATGGCAGCCACAACTTTATTGCCAACCACAAAACAACGAATATCCGATCCTTCTGCCTCCTTGATATATTCCTGCACCATTATATTGACTTCCATTCCTAAAAAGGCATCAATCAAACTTTCAGAAGCACTTCTGGTCTCGGCAAGAATCACACCTATCCCCTGGGTACCTTCAAGCAATTTCACCACCAGTGGAGGACCTCCAATCATTCTGATGACATCATCGACATCATCGGGAGACCGAGCAAACCCTGTGATAGGCATTCCCAATCCTTTTCTGGAAAGAATCTGCAAGGAGCGTAGTTTATCCCGGGACCTGGAAATGGATACTGATTCATTTACTGGGAATACACCCATCATCTCAAATTGGCGTAAAACCGCAGTGCCGTAAAATGTAATGGAGGCAGCTATACGCGGTATAACAGCATCAAAATTATCAAGATCCTTACCCTTATAGTGGATGGAAGGCTTTGAAGATGTAATATTCATA
>JASMTL010000040.1:0-12147 GCA_041694315.1 Methanosarcinaceae archaeon
AGGAAAAAATATGAAATACATATTTTTAATATGTTGAAAAAATATAGCAGTGTAAGTAGAGAGGTTTTAGTATATATAAGTTTGTTTTACAAAAATTCCTTTTTCAAAATCAAACCATGTTTCCAATAGAAACCATGGGGTCCCCCTCCAGGAATTCCCACAATTTAAAGTAAATCTGAAAATGAAATATAACTCAAAACGATTATAATTAAAAACCTCTTCTAGGAAAAGGATTCCCATGTATAGCAATGGCATCGCAAGAGATTCAGTTCTAAAGGAATTATCTCAACAAAAAAATAGGGATACTGATTACAGGAAAGTTTTGAGTTCCATGTGTACCTATCCACATGAAATAGCATAGCATGCCCATTGTACTTTCATCGAAGCCAATATGGGAGACCCGGGTCTTTTTCAGGGAACCTTTGAACTGGAAGAACAGGTCGTAAAGATGCTGGGTGATATGTTACATCTTCCGGATGCCTGTGGTTATATCAGTACAGGAGGTACTGAATCAAATATCCAGGCTGTAAGAGCTATGCGTAATCGTAATAAATCAATTGTAAATCCTAACATTGTTGTTCCTGATTCAGCTCATTTTTCCTTTGATAAGGTTGGTGATCTTTCAGGTATAGATATACGCAGAGCGACTCTTTCTGACAATTTACAGGTGGATCCGGATGCAGTTAATTCCCTGATAGATAGCAATACCGTAGGATTGGTGGGTATAGCTGGTACTACCGAGTTTGGGCAGGTAGATCCTCTTGAAACCCTTTCTGGCATAGCTATTGAAAAGGGTTTACCTTTCCACGTAGATGCGGCTTTCGGGGGCTTTGTGCTGCCTTTCCTCAAACCTAAATATAAATTTGATTTTGAAATTGCAGGTGTATCTTCTGTAACAATAGATCCCCACAAAATGGGTCTAAGTACCATTCCTTCAGGAGGATTGCTTCTGCGCCACAGTCTTGATCTTGACAATCTGACGGTAAAGACCCCTTATCTTACTGTAAGCAGTCAGTATTCCCTGACAGGTACCCGTAGTGGAGCAGCTGTAGTATCCACTTACGCAGTTATGCGCCATCTTGGAAGGAAAGGTTATGGTGCCATCGTACAACGATGTATGGATATGACTGACAGGCTTGTTGCGAAAGCCAGGAATATAGGAATCCAGCCGGTGATAGAACCGGTGATGAATATCGTGGCGCTGGATGTGGAGTCACCAGCTGAGATCCAAAGCAGGCTTTACGAGGATTTTGGATGGCGCGTTTCTCTTACGAGAAATCCACAGGCATTAAGATTGGTTATAATGCCTCACCTGGATAATGAGATTATAGATATGTTTCTTGCGGATTTAGATACTGTTGTAAACAGATCTTAAAATAAAAAAAATAAAAAGGTGCCTGGTATCACGGTTGAGGGGATGATCGATGGCACCTAGCCTTGAAACTTGTAAAGGCGTGTGCCCATCGAATCCGTGACTATTTTCTAATAGGTCGACAGGGTATATATTTTAAAACCAAGCGTTGTGAAAGTATTATTTTGCCGAACACTGCTTAACGTTAATGGAACTAAATAACTAAATAATAGGAACTTTAAAAGGTTCAGTTATGAAAACTTCTTTCAAAATCGGTACTGTAATGGGTATTCCTATATTGATCCATATTACTTTTCTTATTGTACTGTTTCTCTTTGCATTTGTTTTTTCAAGTGTACCCGAACCCGTTGGATTTGCAGATGTCCAGCCTGCCGTATTGGGTTACGGTCTGTCTCTCATGTTAACGATTCTGCTTTTTACATGTGTACTCTTGCATGAGCTGGGTCATTCCTATTTTGCAAAAAAATATGGGGTTAAGATAGATAATATCACCCTTTTTTTGATAGGCGGTGTATCTTCCATGGAAGAGATGCCCCGTGAACCCGGCCAGGAAGCTAAGATGGCTTTTGCAGGACCATTTGTAAGTTTTTTGATTGGTGGTATCCTGTTTGGATTAAATTTTGTGATAGATATGGTGGTTGCAGGTTATTCTAATACCATACCTTATCGTCTTGTGTATATCCTTGCTTCCATCAATATTGTGTTGGGGGCATTTAACTTGATTCCTGCCTTCCCCATGGATGGTGGCCGGATCTTGCGTGCATTTTTTGCCCGCAATATGAATTATATACAGGCAACCCGTAACGCAGCGAATGTCGGTAAATTTTTTGCTTTTCTGATGGCACTTCTGGGTCTTCTTTCCAATCCCTGGAATCCCTGGCTTTTGTTGATTGCGGTATTTGTTTATATGGGAGCCTCAGGAGAGGAACGTTCCACTGCTGTTACCCGTACCCTTGAAAATGTCAAGGTAAAGGATGTGATGAGCAGTGATATTATTTCAGTTTCTCCTGAGATGAACCTGGAAGAGCTCGTACAATTCATGTTTGAGCATAAACACATGGGTTATCCCGTAATCCAGCACAATGTTTTAAAAGGTATTGTTACGTTTACGGATGTACATAAGGTAACGCAACTGGACAGGATAAGTACCCTCGTTTCCGATGTGATGACAAGAGATGTGGTTACTATCTCACCTGATGATAATGCATCGGAAGCCTTCAAAGTCCTGAACAATAATAATGTGGGTCGCCTTGTGGTAATGGAAGATGGAGAGGTTATCGGCATCCTTTCAAGAACAGACCTTATGCATACAATGACACTTCTAAGTGAGTAAAACAGGGATTTTAATGGCTAAGTATATTACCGATTCCCGGCAGGACACCATGAGTTACAACTATGAGAGCGCCACCAGCTCTTCAGAAGTTTTGGAACACGATTTTTCAACAGATTCCACTTCTGAAAATGTGGCTCCTGCTCCTTCCAGGATAAGCCTGGTGGGAACGGCCCATGTTTCGGAAAAAAGTATCCGTGAAGTAAAGGAGACAATTCACAACCAGCAACCTGATGTAGTTGCGGTTGAACTGTGCAAGGGCCGCTATGATGCCCTTAAAGGTAAGACCCAAACCTCGGATATATCTGTTAAGGAACTGCTTGCAGAGGGTAAGGTCTATTTTTTCCTGGTCCATATGCTGCTTGCCCATGTCCAGAAAAGGATAGGGAAGGATATGGGTGTACAGCCCGGTGCTGAAATGTTAGCTGCGATTGAAGCAGCAGAGGAAATAGGGGCAGATGTTGCCCTTGTGGACCGGGATATCCAGGTTACTCTCCAGCGTTTCTGGGGAAAAATGGGTTTGATCGAAAAAACAAAAATGGTAGGGACCCTGATAGCCGCAGCCCTGGGAATTGGAGGCGGCGATGAGATAGATATAGATAATATCACCGAGCAGGATACAGTTACAGTCCTGATCGAGGAATTACGTCATACATCCCCCAATGCTGCAGAAGTACTGATTGATGAGAGGGATGCCTACATTGCGGGCAGCCTGGCAAGAACGGCTGCAGGTGGCGGCAAGAACATAGTGGCTGTTGTGGGTGCAGGTCACAGGAGTGGTATCGAGAAATATCTCTCCAACCCCAGTACCATACCCCCGCTATCGTCTCTGGTAACCCTGCCCAAGAAACGGTTCAATCTGATGAAAGTCTTCGGTATTGCTATCGTGGCCCTGGCACTTGCTACCTTTCTTTTACTGATCCTTTCAGGGACTTCCATTGAACTCCTGTTGATTGCTTTTGGGTGGTGGTTTGTAATAAATGGTACACTCAGTGCTCTAGGAACGATTATTGCAGGCGGCCATCCCTATTCGATTGTAACATCCTTTTGTGTAGCCTGGCTGACTTCCTTGAATCCCATGATGGCAGCCGGCTGGTTTGCAGGCATTGTGGAGGCAAAACAGCGCCATCCCACGACCGATGATCTCAAGGAAATAATGAATCTTGAAACCTTCAGTGAGATGAAGAAGAATAATTTCTTCAGGGTAATATTAGTAGCTGGTCTTGCAAATATTGGAAGTGTAATCGGTAGTATAATTGCACTATATGTAGTCGTGACTATAACAGGACTTGATCCCAGAGATATTATTGAAGCGGGCCTTAATAACTTGATGATAAGACTTGGTATTTAAATAATGAGAGAAAAATAGGATATTTGGTTATTGTGCTACTAACATTTGAATAACAAATTGTTTAGTTTTTGATAGATTAATAGGATAGACAATCTTGTGTTTCAACTAAATATCAAAAAAGAAATATAGAATGGTCATATACTAAACTAGACCACTCTATATTTTTCAATTAAGATACGTTTACAGTAAACCTATCATTATCAGTTGCTGTAGCTCCTGTTATTGCTTCAGTTGCAGAATCTCCGGCATAAAATTCAAAGTCATCTATACTATTGAATTTTACTTTTACCTTCATATTTTCATCGTATCCAAATGTATGAAGGTCCATCCAATATAATACTGTAGCGGGTCCATTAACACTTCCCCACTCTGGAATAAAAGTCGATTCGCCATTTCCAAGATAATATACGTTGTCTGGCTCTTTGCCATCGTATACTTCTTTATATTCGACACCGTCTGGTATTTTTAAAAAATAGTTGCTAAATCCACCAGGAAGTACATAATTATCGATATTTACATTGACTGTTCCATAATCATACTTGTTGTAAGAATACGTGTCAGGATAGATATCAATATCTGCATCTAAAACGATGTTTCTATTGAGGCTCTGGTTATCAACCGAATTATTTTAGCTCAATGAATCAGTTTGTGCACTCACAGAAGATACAAAAGCCATACTTACTAACAGCAATGCCATAAGCAACAGGCCCATTCCAGCTAATCTATTTTTGTTCATTCTTTGTTTACCTCGTTTGTTTACTCCAGAGGCAAAGCTACGCTTATGTAGTATAAACAGCAAACTTAGCGATGCCTTTGAGCGTACATGTGGGACTCAACGGTTCTTACAAGGTTCAAGTGAGCCCCACATTGCAACTTCTTATGTACAGTATTCTATAACTTAATAATCATAATGAAGATTCATCACTTGGGTTAATATTCATCTAAAAGATAAATCTCTGTAGAATCCCTTCATTTGAACAGGAACTGTGGTCCCGGTATATTACCAATATTATAGGTAACTTTAGTTGCGGGAAAACCAGTTCCAGATTTTCCCACTTTCCTCTCTGTCAACATCAGCGAGTGCAAATCGGTTTCCGCCTCTTGATAGGAACTTGTGCTTGTGAGCATCTGTTTTAACAATTTGATGATAAGGTTTGGATTGTAAGAATTTCAAATCATCAACATTCCTTTTTTTTGTATTAGCTGTATATCTGGCAGATTTTCGGCAACATCGTCATAGCTGGTGTATTTTTTCAACACCTCAACGATAACAGGAAGCGGGTCTGGACAGATTTCAGGCAGATCTGCCTCCTCTTCGAATTTTATCCCAAAGGCCAGTTGTTCTTCAGGGGGTGTTAATCAGGCATCAACTCCTTCTTTATTACCCCTTGCATCAATGCGATACCATCCACCGGAAGGAAGATATACGGCATTAAGAGTGTGAAGACAGAACGGTTCCCCGTTATCATCCCTGCTCAAACGCTGATAACAAATTCCACAAGGAATGGAGTTTGCCCTCAAAAAGGCTGCCATCAGGTGGCTTTTAGCATAGCAGTAACCTGTACCGTGTTCCAGAACTTCTGAGGCTTTTAAGGTAACAGGATTCATTTTGTAATCATTGTTGTGCAGTATTTCATCCCGCACCCATTCAAAACAGTGTCTGGATATTTCAACCGAATCTAGTATGATCAGCTGCAAGCTCCTTTGCCTTTTTAGTACCTCTGGGTGGTTCCAGTCGATTATTTCAGTCACTCTCAGGTAATCCTGCATATCTTCTCTATTTTTAATTTTGTTCACCTTCAGTTTGATGATATGGTCATAAAATATTTATAGTAATAAAAAAACTCTCTTTTAGAATATCGTGAAGATATTTTGGGGTTCAGTTTGACCTAGCAGTGATGGCTGAACCCCAGTGCCCTGAGGCAAAGCTAGGTTTGTTTTTTACGCTATATAAGCATGGCTTTGCCTCCTGAACTGAATAAATCAGGAGATAAAATAAATGCAAATAAATGCAAAATCTGGAGTGGGTATAATACTAACTGCAATGTTGCTGGTGAGCATGGCATTTGTGCCTACGGTGAGTGCTCAAGCAAATGAAAATGTGGGAGTAAAGGCTGAAAATATTGATTTCAGTATTGAAAAAGAATATGGTAAATTATTCCTAGAAAAAATGGGCTATTCTGCAGAATTGACTTCTTCAATTCCATTGAAGAATCTGGAAGGTAATGTTGAAGCTGTTGCTTTTTCGGTAAATAATGAAGGTTACATCATTATTAATGTAAACGATTTATCTGTGCCTGAATATTCAATGACAAGCGAAAATCCATTTGTTGACAAAAATAAAAACTATTACTACAATGGACCCCTTGCTTATGTTGAAGGAGAACTAAAAAGTGAAAGAATCAAAACTGCTTACATTTACAAAAAGGAAAGGGTGAATAAATCTAAGAGACTCTCTGAATTGAAGAAGATATTTATGGAAACTTCTAATGTTCAATTACTTTCGGGTGCAAGTGGTATTTTGAGCCATTCATTAAGGACTTGGGAAGACAACAATATTTATTGTGGTCCAATTGCTGCTGGAATCAATTTAATTTATTTGGATGATTACCTTGATAATGATTTTGTAGCCTCCGGTTATGAAAATCAGAATGATTTGCTAGATTTTATAACCAATGGTTATATTGATAATAGTGGGACGTATGCATGGCAATTAAGGAATGGATTGAACAGTTATATTGAAGATAGAAATCTTGCTAATGAGTACAGTGCTTACGCAATTGCTTTCGATTACAGTAAATTAATGTCTCTCATAGATGACGATAAACCTGTCGATGTTTCGACTAATAATCATCCAACTTTTGATGACCATTGGATAATAGCACATGGATACTTTGTACAGGATGTCCCATATGTTGTTCCGCAACCGTATATCGTGGTCAATAATGGGTGGGGAGATAACAATATCAATGTTCTTGTTGGTGACTATCTTATTAACCAAGTGTGGATCGAATAATTTTCCTGAAAATATTCTATTAGAATATTTTCTTTTTTATTTTTGGGGATTTAAAATGAGCAAAATAATGAACAGTTTAATTTTATGTTTAATCCTGTGCAGCACAGTAATTTATTCTGGTTGTATATCAAATCAAACTGAAGAAAAAAAAGTCACTGAACTGACAGATATCGATCAGCATATAATCACAAAAGTTTCCGTCAGGAATGGAATGAGTGGAGATTTGAGTACAACAAATGATAGAGTAAAAATAGAAAAATTAATCAGTCAACTTGATAGGTATTCATTGGAAGAAAAAGGTAATCAAGAGCCTATGTTCGGGTATCGTTATTCAATAAAATTTTACAGTGGTTCCAGTAAAATCTCAAATATAGTTATTGTAGATTCTAAAATTATGCAAGTTGATGAAGTTTACTATGATGTCATTAACTCACCTCTTGATCTTGTAACAATTGATAAACTTGTTGATTCAATGTAACTTCCATCGCTTCGTATATGCATGTAAGAATAACTTTTTCAGGAATGGTTCCACTGGAGCTGATAAGCAGCTGCTTCTCGTTGGGATTATCCCTGCTGGGTCTCTAATGTGGATCGTGTTTAGTTGCGGGAAAACCAGTTCCAGATTTTCCCACTTTCTTTTCTGTCAATATCAGCGAGTGCAAACCTGTTTCCGCCTCTTGATGATAATACGGAAATCCCGATTGTGTTCAGGTCACTCATGCGCTGGAAAGGGTTGGAACTTATCTGCATAGTCTGGATATGGTCTCTCAATACGAATACATGATAGCGGTGGATATTGCGGAATCTGAGCGTTAATTGTTTTTCCAGGATGGCAGTTCCTCCTGTATTGTAGCGGGAAAGCCCCAATAGGAAGGTAGGGGGCAGGACCAGCAGGGAGACCCATCCGTAGGGAACCAGCTGGAGCAATAAAACAATAACAATAGCCGGAACCAGTAAGCGTATAATATAGCGTTTCCTTGACCTTAATGGCAGAGGATGCATATTTTCAGGAATAATATATTCAGGGAACATGTTGTCCATGAATCTTGACAGTTCCCTTAAATTCAGCAGGGGATATAATGTAGTCACGTAATCCTGTTTTTCAGAGCTGCCTCCGGCAACTTCTGCATAGATCGAACACAGGTTAAGGGGCTGTCGCAGCAAACTATCCTTTACAGACAGAGCCTGGATTCGTTTCATATTCAGGTTGTATTCCTTCTGTTCAATAAGGCCGTAGGATATCCGGATGTCATCTTCCTGGCGTTGCAGGGTAAAATTGGCGAATTGGACTGCAAAGACCAGGGTTGATATGATCCATGAAAGCAGCAATAATCCAAATATTAGTATCAGGAGTAGACTGATATTGATATTGTTCCGGGGAATTACCTGCTCAAGAATGAGTCCCATATAACTTTCAGGAATATATGGATAAAGCTGGGATAATGCAGCCGCTATAAGGGAAAAAAGTAACATGAACCTTCCTGAAGTGGCTCCTGCCAGAAGCAGGTTCCGTAGTGGGACATTGTAAGTATTTACAGTATCTACTTGTTCATTCCCAGTTTCTGATTCTTCTGCATGATTTTTGCCGGATTCGTTTGTTGCATGGTTTTCTAAATAGGTCTTTATGTTCTGGCTTTCCTGCAGGGTTACAGCAGTGAGTGATAGTTCTGCTTCTGTACTGCCGGCTGTTTTTACATGTAAACTCGTGACACCCAGGAGTTTTTGTATAAAATTTGTGATTACATTAACCGTCTGGACTCTTTCTCTCTTGATTGATCTCTCTTTTTTAAACAGCAATCCCTTTCTTATGTGCAGGTAGCCGTTTTCATACTGATAGGTGAAAAAATACCATTTTGCTGTAGAATATGTAAGGGTTGCGATCAAAGCGATAGCAGCCAGAAAAGGAATGTCCACACTGCTCAATTCATCCCTTAGGGATAATGCAAAGAAGAACACCGGTGGTATTGCATATATTATGCTTTTGAACGTCTCCAGGATTATCATGACGGGATGCTGGTGCTTATATTCAGACATCTTCATCACTTACTTTTGCAAGAGCTGCTATTTCTCCCATGAGCTCTGCAGCTTTTTCCCTTGATAGAGCGGGAATGTAATGGTCTGTAGCAGCTGTGGAGATCCTTAATGTTGCCAGCCCGAAGAATCTCATCACAGGACCGTGTTCAGTATCAACATGCTGAATCCTGACCATAGGGATAAGGGTCCTTTTGATTATGAAAATACCGTTCTGGATATCTACTTCATTTTCTCTTATTTCATAGCGCCAGAAACGTATCCTGAGTTGTGGTGCAATTATTGCTGACCATAATGTGTATACTGTAACCAGTGCTATACCTATCCAGCCCCATTCTCGAGGTAAATCCCATGCAGGACTTATCAGAAAAATGTATGCTAATGGAATCGAAAAGGCGACAATACCTAGCAAGAGTCCGCTTACAAACCAGGATTTCAATGCACGTGAATCGATACACTCAGAAGGTTCATTTTCAAACATCATTACCGGATCCGAAAAAGAAAAAAAGAGGACCCCGGCTCATACGAGGTCATGGAGATTGAATTTGTAGGGGCCAAGGTTTCCGCCGTAGTTGCCTGCGGAGATCTTCTTGATACCAGGCACCTTTACGGATGCCTTTATACCGGCTGACATTGCGCTGGAAATTGCTTCTTCGCTGACACCGTTGATAACGATCTCGTAAACTGCTCCCACATCTTCGGGGATCTGGGTATCCTCGATCTGGTCCCTGATGGAGGGGCAGAATTTTTCGTTTGCTGTTGCCTTGAGGAAAGTGTACTTGTTGGCACCTGGTTTGGAGCCACTGGCCACTATACCGCCGGGGAATGGAGTAATGGAACCTTCGACCTTTTCTATGGCTTCAACTGCTGCTTCTGCGGCATTGAGAGCGCTCATCTGGCAGTCTCCTAATATAAAAAAATTGCCGCCTGCTACACCTTTTACTCCACCCATGGAGTGTTCGGTGATGAAGTCGCCTTCCATCATTGGAATCTTGTAGGCTTTCCTGCCATCGACCTCGGTTTCGGATTCGGTACCGTCTGCGAAGAATTTGAGCTTGAAACCTGTGTCAAACTGTTTTTCAGCATCCGGCAGACCATTGAACATTGCTGTTGTGGGAGCGGTCAATACACACTGGCCCAGTCTTTCCAGGAGCTGTTCTTCCAGGGACTTGTAGCCAAAGGTGCAGAGCTGGATGTAAACACCAGGTCTTCCATCAGGGGTTTCATCAGGACTGGCAACCCTTTCGATACCGCCTTCTGCGGGACACATGATGACAGAGGTACCAAAACCTGTAGCTTCCTGTGCAGCTACCCTTGCCCATTTTTCGTTCACGGCTGTGATCAGTACTCTTCCGATCTTTATCGGGAATGCTTCTGCAAAAGTATCTTCGATTTCTACTCCGTTAATTTCCATAATGACACCTGCTCTTTAATTAAGGGTACAAGGGAGATACTGTTTGCAGTACAAATAGTCTTCGACATTGCTTTTTGTCTCATTCAAGGGTGAGGAATTTTGCATTGACTGCAACTATAACCGTACTCAGCGACATAAGTACCGCTCCTACAGCCGGAGACAGCAGGATTCCCTGTCCCGCCAGCACCCCTGCTGCAAGTGGGATGGCAATGGCATTGTAACCTGTGGCCCAGAACAGGTTCTGTTTCATTTTCCCATAGGTCTTTGCCGAGAGGTCCAGGACAGTTATCATATCAAGGGGATTGCTGCGTACCAGCACAATATCTGCCGTCTCCACTGCCACATCAGTTCCGGCCCCGATGGCTACACCGAGGTCTGCACGTGCCAGGGCTGGCGCATCATTCACACCATCACCAGTCATTGCTACACGCAGTCCTCGATTCTGGATTTCCTTAATCTTCCCTTCTTTTTCCTGGGGGAGTACTTCAGCAAAATATTCGTCAAGACCTATGCTTTCCGATACCCAGCGAGCTACATTTTCATTATCCCCTGTAAGCATCATACAGCGTATGCCCCGCTCTTTAAGGGTTGCAATAGCCTGTTTTGATTCAGGACGTATAATGTCTGCAAGGGCTATGGCACCTATTAACCTATCCTCCTCAACCACGAAAACAACAGTCTTACCCTGAGCTGTTAACCCCTCGGTTTCAGCTGCGCCAGGTTCGAACCCCTGGTCAGCTATATAGGAACCACTTGCAACAGTGATTTGCTTGCCTTTAACTGTAGCAAAGGCGCCCTTACCCGGGATACTGTTAAAATCCTCAATAGAATATTTTTCCTCTGCTGATTCCACAATACCCCGGGCTATGGAATGTTCCGATTCGGCTTCCACCGAAGCAGCCAGTTTCAGGATTTCTTCTTCTGATACATTCTCAAAGGCAATTATGTCGGTGACCCCGAATTTTCCTTCAGTCAGGGTGCCGGTCTTGTCAAAAACCACTGCATCGACCTCATGTGCCTTTTCAAAGGCAGCTCTGTCCTTGATCAACAGCCCGTTGTTGGCGGCCAGTGCAGAGGATACTGCAATTACAAGAGGAATTGCCAGGCCAAGCGCATGGGGACATGTGATTACCATAACTGTGACCGCTCTTTCCAGGGAAAAGGCAAAATCATACCCAACTACGCTGCTCCAGGCAAACAGTGTTATCGCACCTGCACTTAAGGCTATGATGGTCAGCCACAGGGCAGCCCGGTTGGCTAGGTCCTGTGCACGGGAGCGACTTTCCCGGGCCTGTTTTACAAGTTCAATTACCTGGGAGAGGAAAGAATCGGAACCGGTTTTTTCGATTATGATTTCCAGGGAGCCTTCCCCGTTGATGGAACCACCGATAACCTCATCATCTTTTTCCTTGGATACCGGAGTGGTTTCCCCGGACAGCATTGCTTCATTTACCGAGGATTGTCCCTTCACGATACTACCGTCTGCGGGAATCTTTTCTCCGGGTTTGACCAGCAACCTGTCCCCCTTCTGTAAATCTTTAAGAGCTACATCCTCGACCTCACCATCTTTTCCAAAACGATGAGCTTTTGAGGGCATGAGCTTTGCCAGTTCCTCAAGAGCCATGGAGGCTCC
>JASMTL010000041.1:0-4056 GCA_041694315.1 Methanosarcinaceae archaeon
CTTATAAAAATAACCCTTCTGTTAAGGGTCGAAAGTAATATATACAAATCTTTTCAAAATATAATAAGAAGGAGGGGGTTTCTTGAGCTGTATATTTTGTGGAAAAGAATGTATGGATTACGAGATTGAGGGCGGATCCGAAAAAGATGCAGAATCGGGTAAAATAATAGGAAAAGTCCATGTATGCCTGGACTGTATCGAAGAATTACGAGATGTACTGGGAGTCACTTCTCTTGAGAGGGATGTTTCTTCCGTAGAATATGAGATACTTGAAGAGACTATCCGCTGATAAATAAGGAGGATGATTTTATCCCTTATTTTAAGCCTGAGATGGAAAATCTCGGAAGAGAAGAACTGGACAGCCTTGTTGATGAAAGGATTAAATATACTGTCAAGTATGCAGCAGAAAAATCGCCTTTTTACAGGAAATGGTTCAGGGAAAATAATGTCACACCTGCAGATATTACCACCCATGAGGATTTGCTGGAATTACCAATTGTTACAAGTGAAATCATAAGAAACAACCAGCCTCCTGAAACACCGGATTTTCGTTTTAAGAGTGCAGGCTGGAAAGATGTCTATACAGTGCATGAAACCAGTGGCATCAGCGGGGTGCCCAAATCGTATGTGACCGTGAGAAGGTTCAGGAGAACTTCCTGAAATGTTTCCTGCAATCCAAACCTGGTCTGCAGGATGCCTATAACGAGGAAGCCTTTGAGATATTATTCAATTTCCTTTCTGAAAGGGATATGGAATTCTATAAAGTGAAAGGACGCCAAAATGAGTAATTGACAGGAGATAAATTATCTCCTGATACTGAAATCATTAAATTCGCCTGTTGGGGACTCCCAAACTATTTCGACATTATCTACCCGGGATGCAGGAGGACCTTCTTTGAGAGCATTCAACAGGGCATCTATTTTACCCTTGCTACCTTCGACAACAGCTTTTACCCTGCCGTCCGGGAGGTTTTCCACATAACCTGTAAGTCCGATGCCGGATGCTTTCTGCATGGTAAAGGAGCGAAAGAAAACACCCTGCACAACACCGGATACATGTATTATTGAACGTTCCATATCCATAAATTAATTTTCGAGACGATATTATATGAATCTTGGTCTCATGCTAAGTTTTTGTGCAAGAGGCAGGTGACCCTGAGGCATCCCGGCAGTTTCTGCAATAATACGGCTGTTGAGTTCATCCACCGACATTTCAACCTTGGAAGGCTTCTTTGGTCTGGATTCTTCCCTCACAGTGACATTGATATTACCGCTTTCAGTTTCCCTGTCACCGACAACTACCACATAGGGAACCCATTCCTGTCCTGCATTACGTATCTTCTTGCCAACTGTTTCTTCCCTGTCATCTATATCCGCACGACACTGAAGACGTGATGCAATCTTTTCGGCAAATTCCATGTGTCGCTCTGCAATGGGTATGATCCTGACCTGTGTAGGTGATAACCAGACCGGAAGCATTGGGACTTCTCCCCCTTCAGCCTTCATGGAGGCCTTTTCCAGCAGGGAATAAATACAGCGTTCAATTGCACCGCTGGGTGAACAATGCAATACGACAGGTCTTTTAGCTTCCCCTGCCTGGTCGATATACTTAATATCATATCGTTCTGCATTTTCCACATCTATCTGGACTGTGGAAAGCGCACTTGCCTTTTTCAGGGCATCCACAAAATTGAACTCGAACTTGAGCACAAAGTAGAAGAAACGTTTCTCCCACATTTCCACAAGAACAGGTTTATTGACTTTCTTTGCAAGAGCAGTGATAAATTCCTTATTCTCCTCATAAAAGTCCCGGGTAAGCCTGATTGCAACTTCATAATCTGAAACATCGATCCCGACATCTTTCAACACATCTATTGACATCTGGTACTGGCGACCGAACTGTTCGACAGCCTGTTCCATATCCTCGCACATTGTATGCATATCCGGCATTGTAAAAGCCCGCAACCTGCGCAGGCCCACCAGTTCACCCCTCTGTTCCTTACGGAAACTGTAACGTGTAAGTTCCACCATTTTCATCGGGAGGTTGTGGTGGGAGATGGTCATATCATGACTCATCAGAAACTGGCCAAAGCATGCAGCAAATCTCAAAAACATCTGGCGTTTATCGGATTCGATGGAATACTGACGTGCAGGGAACCTGTCCAGGTATTTCTTGAGCGTCGGGTGATTCATATCGTACATCAAAGGTGTTTCTACTTCCATTGCTCCTTCTCTGGCAGAAGAATCCAGCACATACCGCTCAAGCAGGGATTTGATCAGCCTGCCTTTGGGATAATAACGCATGTTACCGGAGTCAGACCCGGGTTCATAATCAGCAATCTCAAGTCTGCGCATCAATTCAACATGAGGAGGGACCTTCTCCACAGCCCTGCTTTTGGAGATTTCATGATCTACAAAGGTAGCTAGATTCTCATGATCATTGAAATTGAAATCGTCAACATCATGCAGCACACCGTCCGGAGTCAGGACCTTCCAGTAAGATTTGGCCGTACTTTCAGCTTTCAGGGCTTCAGATACAATTTCCTCTGTATCTACGCCTTCACCACATGATTCGCTTTCTGGGTTGATAGTTCGGGAAAGTTCTGAGAGAGGATGCCCTTTGCAACTGATTTTGAATGATTTATACCACCCAAAAGGAGCACGTTTGACATTAAAAGAATCAATAAGGCTATTTTCAATATCCTTCATTACAGAAACTGCCACCTTAGGGGAAGAAAGGTCGGAACTTAGATGGGCATAAGGATAAAGCATTACATTGTCAGTATTTACCTGGGATGCAGTCTTTTTGATCTCAGCAACTGCCTTTTCAGCTACATCTTTCGGGTTTGCCTCATCAGTACCTTCCACCGCCATGAAAGCGGTCAAAGCTTCATCTAGCCTGCCTTTTCTGAAGGAATCCTCTATCTGCTCTGCAACAGGAGTACTTTTTTTCACTTCATATTCAATATAATCGGAATGGATAAGCAATAATTGCATGAACTCACCTCGGGTCTTCTGGATAAATTGGAACAATCCTTATTAACCTTTTTCAAATGGAATCATTCTTAAGGCACGCTTCATCCAAATCATTGCCTGAATCTTCGATATCCTGGCTGTTCGAATTGTCAATATATACCCGGTAAGCCGCCACTAAAGCCCCAAGGAGTACCGGTGCGGCAAAAAATCCCGCTATTCCTCCTGCAAAACCTCCACCCAGAAATACAACGACAAGTACTACCGGATGTATCTGGGATTTCATACTCACAAAATACGGACGCAGGAAAAGCTCAGGTGGGACGTATATCACTACAGATGATACAATGAAAAAGACAATTGCAGCCTCTGCGCCCATTTCTATGTACCTGATAACAGACAGTGCCAGAAGTACCATATAACCGGCAAAAAGGGGAATCACAGAAGCAATAAATATCAGGGTCGCAAGTGCCGGTATATGAGATAAACCAAAGGCATAAAACACAATTACTGAAATCGTACTTACAGTCAGAGCAGCGTAGGCATTACCTATAAATATTCCACTCAGTATCCGGTCCAGCTCCCGAAGGTAACGGCCCGTATTTAACTGGGTTCCCGTTGGAGCGATACATACCGCAGAAGCATACAGTTTCTCACCTTCAAGCAACAGGAAATAGCAAACAAAGATTGCCACAACCAGATTGACCATAAACATACCCAGACTTTTGGCATACGAAACAAAACCCAGGCTACCTGCAAAAGAAAGAATCGAAAGCGATGAGTCCCAAACAAGCTGGTTGATATGTTCAAAATATGTACTCGGCACTATTGCCCTTATAAAATCAAATATGATCCCAAGTACCTGTGACTGGTTTTCGATGACCCAGATAAGCTGTCTGAATATCTCAATAAAACCTGTGCCTATTATGATAATTAGAGGCGTTACGATAAACATCGTCGCAATGAATGCCCCATAATGGTTTTTCCTGTTTATCTTGTCATATATAGGCCTGCAGATATAGGCAAAAACCAGACCCAACACGATACCGTCTGCAAGAGGGAGAAGAATTTTCACAAGAGCCAG
>JASMTL010000042.1:0-11374 GCA_041694315.1 Methanosarcinaceae archaeon
AAATAACTCCCTACGGACACGGAGAACAAGAGTATAGCAGGCAGGCTTAGGATAAGATAGAATGAAAGAGCCGCACTGCTGGTTATACCGTCATCTTCATTCCACTGCATCAGTGTTTCCCTAAAAAGGCCGGATAGCACTTTCATTAATACCAAATTGGTTTACTGACGTATATATTTCGTTGTCCTGTATCCAAAAGACAATTTCAACAAGAACTATGTGTTATGAAAAATCGTAAATATAATTTTATTGTAATCTATATATTTATTTATATCTTGTCAGTTTATATCATTATGGTGCGATATGAGCTGAATCCATTGAGTAATGGATTACCTTCTACAGCTCAATAGAAGTAAAGGTGGTATGAGATTATGAAACCAAAATTCAATTACTTATTGCATTCATTGTCCTTATGACAATGTCCGTAGGCGGTGTTCTTGCCGGAGATGACTGCCAGAAAACGGTTACACTTTATGCAGGACAACATATAGACGTAGGAATAGTAAACCTGTCGGAAATATGTGTAGATAACCAGCCGACCCTCAGAATAACCTATGAAGTGGACGAATCCTGGAGAATAACAGAAACTCATCCGGACGTAGCCAATAATCCGGTGTCATTTGCCGCATTTACAGCAGCCTGAATTGTTGTATAATTTCCGCTACCACTGTCATCCACAGTAATTTCAACCGCCATTGCTGCTGATGAAAGTAATGCCAGTGCTATCATGCTGACAGGCAAATGTTTGGTATGCATACCTTTATCCCCAATTGAGACTTGTATTCAACCGTTTTTATCCTTGATGTAGTATACAGTCGTATATATGTATAAATCTTCTGAACCACAGGTACTAACCAATGGTACGCAACAAGTGAACTACACCACGCTTACGCATGGTGATTCCTGCTTCATTCTTTGAACTTATGTTCACAAGTCCACAGGCTCTCCCCGTAGTTCCTACGGTGCTTCAAATACCTATCAAATTCTGCTTAGGTTATGGCATTTCGTCCCCTACAAGTTCCTTGTCAATTTTATTGATAAGATGGCTGACTTTATCATACCACTGGTCTACACTTTCCTGAAGCATTCGCCTGACCTCTGCCGGGTTTACAGCTACGTATTCATAAAAATAACCACCTACGTCAATGGTATGGGTTTCCCTGTAAACGAGTCCACAGGAGATCAGGTTCTGGAGAGAACGATAAGCTGTACTGCGCTCACGACCCAGGTACTTCCCGAGTTTTTCGGCTGTCAGAGGACCATTGGAAAGCAATATCTTATAAGCCCTTAGATCCAGGTCTTTTAAGCCCAGAATACACTTGGCAACATCATCACATTCACAATTCGCTTTCAGCATTTCCGAAATTGAACCCGTCATTTTAAAACTCACCTGAAGTCCCATAAACAAAGTTGCACAGATTATACAAAACCATACTAACCAAATCGTTAATTATATATATAGTTTTTCAGCAACGGTAGTCCAGTGCCCACTATAATACCAGAAAATGAAAGGTCCGATGAACCGCTTGATACAGAGCGATTAATCTATCATCCGGACATGATACGTGCCAATGAGTGGGTCCTCAATGAATATGAGGCACCTACACGCAAATTCTGTATATTCGTCCCCTGTTCTATGAGAAAACCCTACCATACAAGTCCCTCCCACAGGATGTATGACAGGATCATTTTTGATCTGCTAAGACCCGAAGATGTCCATATAGTAGTTTTCGGAACCTGCGGAGTAACCCCGCGGGAAATAGATACTGAATATCCTTTTACAGATTACAAATTCATGATGGGCAAATGCAATGTGGCAAAGATCAAACGGGATTTTATAAGTATGGAAAGCAAAAGGCTTGCAAAATACCTCGAGAAGACCCGTGACAATTATGACCACAGGATAGCCTACTGCACAGGAGATTTCAGGAAGGCAATGCTCAAGGGTCTTGAAAAGACGGATATTGAAGTAGATATCGTTCCCCGGCAAAAAACAATGGAAGGACACATCCGACCCAACAGGAGATTCATTTACGGCAGCCTGAGCCAGAAAGGATATCTTCAGGACCTCTCCGATGCAATTACCGCTAAACTGGGGATTGAAAGAAGAGTCGTGGGAATTGACCCCGAATGTTCGGAAAACGATAATGACTGGTATCTTTTGTGAGCAAGGACAAAGGTGCAAAATTATTTGCTGTATCACATCAATAAAATATGCGCAAAGAATAAATAAAAAGAGATGCTTTTCCCACCAATACTGACTGGCTTATTCAAAAAATACATTAGAAAAATATTGCAAATACAATAATGTGTAATGTGATTGATGTGGATATTTTAGAATTTAATGCACCCGTGAGCAAATCAAAAATATTTGCGGATATAATCCAGCAGTCCACAGATGCCATAATATATACTACTCCTGACTTTACCATAAATTTTGCAAACCGAACTGCAGAATAGATGTTCGGATGGACCCTGCCTGAAATAAAAGACAAGCAAATAACCATCTTCCATGATCAGGAGCTGACTTCACAGCAGAAAAAAGAAATGTTTTCAAACCTCTATTCAGGAAAGCCCCATGAGGTTGAAGGGATCAGGAAACGCAAGGATGGAAGTACGTTTTATTGCCAGATTAAGATATCACCCCTTTTTACAGAGAAATCCAGAATATACGGATACATGGGAATAGTAAGGGATATCACCGAAGAAAAACAGAATGAAGACAGTTTGGTTAAAGAACTTGACCTCCTGACCGGCCTAATTGGCACTGCCAGAGTGATTGTGGCCGTTCTTGACAGACAGGGAAAAATAGTATATTGTAACCCACATACGGAAAAAATCACCGGCTACAAACTTAAAGAAATAAAGGGAGACGATTGGTTTTCCAGATTCGTACCTGGAAGAGAAAGGGAAAGAATCAAATCCGTATTCAAGAAGGCAATTTGCGGCCACCCTACTGAAGGCAATGTCAATCCCATTGTCACAAAGGAGGGGAAGGAAATCGTTGTCAAGTGGTATGACACAGCATTAAAGAATGATGATGGAGAAGTCACCGGCCTTCTTTCCATCGGAAATGACATTACACAAAGAGTCGAAGCTGAAGAAAAATTAAAGACGATATATGAAAACATGCCCGCTGGCATCCTGATGATTGGCCAGGATTACATTATAAAAGATGTAAACTACCGTACATGCGAGATTACAGGCTATAAAAGGGAAGAACTCATAGGACAACTATGTGACATTGTTTGCCCCAAGGGATCCAGCTCAAAACAGTGCCCCATATGGGAAGACGGACAGGAAGGATTCAGGGGAATGGACACCACAATAAAGTGCAAAAACGGAATAAAAAAACCTATATTGAAAAATGCACAGGAAATTGCCATTAAAGGAGATACATACATCCTGGAACTGTTCCAGGATATTTCGCAGCGCAAAAGTGCCGAAGAAAATGCCATCAAGGCAAAAAGGGCTGCAGAGCAGGCAAACAGGTCCAAGAGTGAATTTCTGGCAAATATGAGCCATGAACTGAGAACACCTTTGAATTCAATCATTGGATTTTCCGATATAATGCTAAAAGAAGTAAGAGGAGAACTCAATGATAACCAGAAGCAATATGTGTCCAACATTGCCAAAAGCGGCAGTCACCTGCTAAGTCTGATTAATGATATTCTCGATCTTTCAAAGATAGAAGCCGGACAAAAACAACTTGAATACAGTCGTTTTGACCTGCATGAAGCACTGGATGAAATCAGCATACTGATAAAACCTCTCATATCCAAAAAGAATATAGACCTGCAAATGGATTTACCTCCTGAAGATATCAGGGTGCATGCTGACAGCAAAAAATTCAAACAGATTATGTACAACCTGCTGAGTAATGCATCCAAGTTTACCCCTGATAAAGGAACAATTACAATTAGTGCCAATCAAGAAAAGGACAGGTTGAAAGTTGCAGTCTCGGACACCGGAATAGGAATACTCGAGGCCGATCAGGCTACAATTTTTGAACCATTCCAGCAGGTCAAATCCTCCAAATCCAGTGAATATAAGGGCACAGGACTGGGGCTTTCCCTTGTCAGGGAACTAGTGGAAATGCATGGTGGGCAGGTCGGACTGAAAAGTGAGGTCGGGAAAGGAAGTACATTTACCTTCACAATCCCGGATAAACCGACTACGAATTGATAATCAGGGATGGTATAAATTATAAACCGACACCTATTACTTCATCCCAGGCTTTTTTGAGACTGACGTCAGTACCACCATCCTCCATGAGAATGTTAAGCATCTTGTGTACAACATCTGAATTATGGACAAGCACACAGTCCTCACAGCTCCAAACCCTGCTGCCTGTAGTGCTATCTATCCATTTACCCCCCGTGCGCGTATCTTCGCATGGGTAGAAGGGACAGAAACAGAAAGTACAGTCCTGGCCTTCGAAATGACAGGGATAATACTCACAGGTATTGCGGCTTGAAGAACATCCGCAAGAAGCCCCTTTGATGGTTTCCTTCAGTTTTTCCTCGGCATAATCCTTGCCGGATTCTGTAAGGACCTCACCAATAGTATGAATCAGTATATCCGTTTCTTCAGGAGGGCGGACGGCAAGCCGGATAAAATCGTTTTCCATCAGCGGGAAAGAACTGCAATCCCTGATAAGCACACCATGTCTTGCAAGTCTTTCTGTAAGTTCTACAGAATCCATAAGGAGCTCGGAGATATCCACAAGTATATAATTTACAGAACTTGAATGAGGATGAAAACCATAGATATCATTCAGTCTCTCTACAAGATAATCCCTGTATTCAGTTATCTTCTGGCGGGACACAGCCAGGTATGGTGATTCCATACCACCCTCCATCCCCATTAAAGCGCATCCCACCTCTTCAGCAAGAGAGCCCATATTCCAGGGCAGACGGGCAGTATTCAATTTTTCAGCCATTGCCTCAGATGCAACGCCAAATCCCATACGTATACCAGGCAGTGCAAATGATTTGGTAAGTGACCTCATTACGAAAACATGATCATTAGAGATGGCAACATCAACGACACTACTTGATATATCGGATAGTTCAATAAAAGCTTCATCAACAAAAAGCAGGGTACCTGTTTCTGCACAAAGTCCTGCAAGTTGCAGGATATCTTTCCTTGCCAGCAATTTACCGGTAGGATTGTTGGGATTGCACACAAAAAGAATGCGTACCGATTCCAGGGCATCCATGGAGATGGAAAGCAGGGATTCTACCGGATAATACACAATTTTCGCACCGGCCACCCTGCATTGCTGTTCATATTCAGCAAAGGTAGGCTGTGGGATCATTACCTCATCCCCTTCATTAAGAATACATCCCGCGACAAGCCTGATGATCTCCGATGAACCATTACCCGGGACAATGTTAGCACAACCAGCTCCCCCGTCTACAAAAGAGGCAGCTGCATCTCTGTATTCAAGATAGCGATTATCAGGATATTGCCCCATTCTTTCAAGGGAATTGGCAAACAAATCCTGCAGATCCATACCCCATTCAGGATTATCGAAGGGGCTGCCCAGAGGATTCAAACTGGCACTGAAATCCACTATATCGGACACAGAAATGGAATACTGCTGTGAAGTTTTCCGGATAAGTCCGCCATGGGTTGAAGGAATTAACTCAAGTACATTTTCTTTGAAAGGGAGCATATGTTTATCATCTGCCGGCTTTAATTGGTGTTTTTCAAGATGCATGAAGTTATATAAAGCAATTTTTAGCAGCGAACTTATTATTAATAAAATTTATGATAGGAAACTGCTTCCTCCTGTCATACACCCATAAAGTTAAATACAAATTCAAAGAAATAAGGCAGATTATCCTGTGGAAACCTGATCAGGTAGATCAAATGGACTCTAGATCCATTCAGCCGGGTTAGATTCCCGGGGTTTCCGCCAGAAAAATAGAAAGTGACGGTCTGAATATGTTGCAAAATTAGACACCTCAACAAATGTAGATGTCAGAAGTCGTCCCTATAGCCGGAGCAATCCCCTATGGAAAGGAAACCACTAGATTTACTTATAGACACCAACGGAGTGTGGCTCTCAAGGAACGGGTTACTCCATGGTGTAAAGAACTTCGAGGTGTCGAGGAACCATATTCATATCACTACTGACTGTGGAAGCCGCTTTACAGTACGCAATTCAAGAAGAAGTCGCTCTGCAAGGGCGCTACGCAACAATAAATATCGCAAAGCATGTAAAAACTGCAAGCTTTCCGATGAGCGTATTACTCGTTTTGTCACAAAAGATTTCGGCAGGGGAAGCCAGGCGCGTGTTGTCACCACTTCAAAGACGAAAAAGAGCAAAACTCCAAAAGCGGCAGTGGTAAAATCTGTTTCCAGCAAGGCAAATGAAATGCCACCTGTTGCAGAAGAGACAAAAAAAGAAAAGCCTGTAAAACCGGATTACACACCTGCCCAGAAAAAAAGGATTACAACGCTGCTTAACCCTGCAGACGACCTTAGTTCAATAAAAGAACTGCCCACCTTCAAGGAACTGGAGACAGAACTTGCTAAGAAGAGAAAACAGGACCTGCGTCAGATGTATAGGGATGACCGCAGACATCAGCTGGCCCAGCTTGAAAGGGACATTTCACTCTTTTTGATAGAAAAAGGATTCATGGAAGTACGTACTTCTGTACTGATCCCTGCCAAATTCATTGAAAGAATGGGAATCACAGAAGAAGACCCCCTCTACAAGCAGATCTTCCGGGTGGATGAGAACACATGCCTGCGACCCATGCTTGCCCCGGGATTATACAACTATCTGCACAATTTTGATAACATAATGCCCGACCCCCTCAAGATATTCGAGATAGGCACCTGTTACAGAAAAGAATCCGACGGTAAGGAACACCTTGAAGAGTTTACAATGGTTAATTTCTGCCAGATGGGTTCGGGATGTACAAGAGAAAACCTGCTGAAAATTATCGATGACCTGCTCAAATATCTTAACATCGATTACGAAGTAATCGCGGATAATTGCATGGTGTATGGGGATACCATTGACATAATGCACGCAGACATGGAAATATCTTCTGCCGTTGTGGGACCCATTCCACAGGACCTTGACTGGGGAGTGAACAAACCCTGGATGGGTGCCGGAATGGGACTTGAGAGATTGCTCAAGGTAAAGCACAAATACACAAACATCAAGCGCTCAAGCAGGTCTATTTCATACTATAACGGAATTACAACCAATCTCAGGTGAATAATTTGTTTGAAAACATGGACAATGAACAGCTGGACAAGTTTGCATCCTCAATAAGTAAAGGATACCAGCTCACGGATCAGGAGATAAGAGACCTGCTGGCCATAGAGGATGAAGAAAAGATGCAGAAGTTGTTCCATGTGGCACGCATGGTCCGTGATAACTTTTTTGGAAATAAGGTATTCCTTTACAGTTTTGTGTATTTTTCAACATATTGCAAGAATCAGTGTTCGTTTTGCTACTATAACTGTAAGAACAATATCCATCGCTACAGGCTTACCCCCGATGAGATCGAAAAGGTCTGCGAGGCCCTTGAAAATGATCCTATCCATATGGTAGACCTGACAATGGGAGAAGACCCTTATTATCACGACCATCCAGAAAGACTGGTCAGTGCTGTGCGCAAAGTTAAGGACAAACTGGGCCTGCCTATCATGGTCTCCCCCGGAGTCGTGGGAAAAGATACTCTCAAGCAGATGTATGATAACGGGGCCAATTTCCTGGCATTGTACCAGGAAACCTATGACCAAAAATTATACAACAATCTCAGGGTAGGCCAGGTATACGACCAGAGAATAAACTGCCGCCATGATGCAAAAGAAATTGGTTACTGTGTCGAAGACGGAATTCTCACAGAAATCGAAACAGAAGCCGAATCAACCCTCATATCCCTCAAAGGCCTGCGCAAATCAAACCCCGATATGGTCCGTGTAATGACATTTGTGCCCCAGGAAGGCACGCCACTGGAAGGCCGAGAACCGGGAAGCAGCAAATCAGAACTAAAAATCATATCGATTCTGAGACTCATGTTCCCGGATAGATTAATCCCTGCATCCCTTGACCTTGAAGGCATGGAAGGTATGGTTTACCGGCTGGATGCAGGAGCAAACGTTGTGACATCCATAATCCCTTCCGGCTCCACTCTGGAAGGTGTGGTTAACTATGACAGAGAACTGACAGAACGCAATCGTGATGCATGGAGTGTCGTAGAGAAACTTCAAAGTATGGGGATGGAACCGGCAAAACAGGAAGATTTCAATCAGATAGTAGGAAGGTAGAATGAAAACGATATGTCTGGTTGGAGGCAAACTGCAGGGCTTCGAAGTGGCATATCTTGCCAGGAAATCCGGGGTTCAGGTACATCTGGTCGACAGGAAAAGCAAGCCTCTGATACGTAATTGTGTGGATGGGCATTTTTGCTTTGATATTACAGAAAGGCCAGAAAGGCTCATCGAATTGTCCCGCCACTCAGATGCCATAATCCCGACAAATGAAAACCTTGACACCCTCCTCTTTTTGAAAAAAATAGAACCAGAACTGCATTGTCCCCTTCTTTTTGATTTTACCGCTTATGATACCAGTATGGACAAAAAGCGTTCAAGGGAATATTTCAAATCGATCGATATACCCATTCCTTCGGAAAAACCCAAAAATCCTCCTTATTTTGTGAAACCCCCATGTATGAGCAGCAGTAAGGGGGCACGCATAATTGACAACGACAGTGAGCTGGCAAACATTGATGATTCGATGGTCATTGAAGAATATGTACCCGGACCGGTAGTTTCACTGGAAGTGGTGGGAGATGGGAACAATTTCATGATCGGACAGCAGACACAGGTCCATATTGACCAGGAACATGATTGCCACCGGGTCACCCCTATGGAGACAGATGCAAATTTCAGGGAAATCACACACCTGCTGGCCAGCAATCTCTGCCTTAAAGGAATCATGGATGTGGAAGCAATACTCTCACCCGAAGGAATCAGGGTTATTGAGATTGATGCACGGTTTCCCAGCCAGACACCTACCGTAGTATATCACAGTGGTGGTGTGAACCTGCTTGAATGGCTAATGGAAGCTTTTGCAGGAAAAATAAGGGAAAACAAACCTCTTCCTGTGGGCAAGCAATGTAACTATGAGCACCTGAGGCCAGCCGATGGGAAACTTATCCCTGTAGGGGAACATGTTCTTTCAGGCGGTGATGACTACCGGCTATTCCATGAATCAAACGGGTTGGAAATATTCAAATGCAGTGGGGAAAAACCAACCTATACCCTGATATGCACTGGCACTACCCGGCATGAGATGTGTGACAAAAGAAAAAAAGCAATTCAACTTATCAAATCCGATATTAAGCAGTAAAAGGAGGATAAATATGGCACTACTTACACCACAAGATCTGGAAGGACTCACAAAACAGCTTGAGTACAATAACAATACTATCAAAAAAGCAACCGGAATGGACATTGCTGATATATGCAAAGAAATATACAGCACCACTCTTGACGGAGAAAAAGTAGGGATTGTGCCTATAACTTCCGGCAATGGGATCATTACCAATTTTTCGTCATCCCTGCTTACAATAACCGAATATTTCGGCCTTGAGGGTGATATAACCGAGCATCCCGATGTTACCGGGTACTATGAAGCTGTTTCCGGTAATGCCGATGTAATACTGATGGCAGATGACCACATATTTATTGCACATAATTTGAGAAACGGCAAAATTGCAACCAATCATGTATGCACCGGTGTGGTTTACGCTGAGATTGCCTCCCGTTACAAATATGCCGACTCAAAGGATATACTTGTAATCGGTCTGGGAAGAGTGGGTTATGCAGGAGCACAACATCTTATAAAAAAGAATTTCGATGTGTATGCCTATGACCCAGACCGGGAAACGATGGAAAAAGCCCGCAAGGAACTGGGCATCATACCCTATGACCCCGAAGAAGAGCACAAGTTTTCCATGGTCCTGGAGGCTACACCAAACCCCAACACGATCTCTGAAGGCATGGTGGCAGAAAGATGCCTCGTATCCACACCTGGAATCCCCTGTGGCTTACCTGAAGACATTGGGAAAAAGAACGAAATCGATCTGGTAATGGAACCACTTATGATTGGTGTGGCTTCAATGCTTTATGCGGTTATGTAAAGCAAAGAGAGCTCCTCTGACAAAAACAGGTATATTGATGGCGCTTTTGTCATTGAAAATCGAACATGAAAAGATATATATATATGCTAAATGCGTAGCCAGATTACCTTTTAGAATAGAAATAAGTTTCAAGGAGTAAAGGTTATGGTTGAATATACACCCAAAGAGAGATTAGCACGCGTATTTGCAGGTAAAGAGGTAGACAGGATGCCTGCTATCTGTGCCACCCAGACAGGAACAGTAGAACAAATGGATGCAGTCGATGCTTACTGGCCAGAAGCTCACGAAGATCCTGTAAAAATGGCAGCACTGGCAGAAGCAGGACACACAGTTGTAGGATTTGAAGCTGTGCGTGTGCCTTTCGACATCACAGCAGAAGCAGAATTTTTCGGATGCGGAATCAAGCCAAGTACCAAGGAACAGCAGCCATCCGTAATCAGCCACGTTGTCAGCAAGGCCGAAGATCTCGAACAATTCGAAGGGTACAACATCGAAGAAGGCAGGATCGGAAACGTATGTAAGGCAGTCAAGATCCTCTCAGACAAATACGGCGACGAACTTCCAATCATCGGCAGCATGATCGGACCCTTCTCCCTTGCACAGCATCTTAACGGTGATTCCTGGTTTATGAACATCATGACCGACCAGGAATTTGGTCTCAAACTCATGGATTTCACCACTGAGTTCTGCACACAGTACGCCCTCAAGCAGGTCGAGAACGGTGCCAACACCTTTGCAATCATTGATCCAACAGCCAGTTACCAGCTTATTGGTGCTGACTTCTACAAGACTTTCGTAGTTCCATTCCACCAGAAGATTGTAGAAGCACTTCATGAAAAGGGTATACCATCCATCCTCCACATCTGCGGAGACACAACAAACGGACTTGCCATCATGGAAACCTGCGGTGTAGATGCAATCAGTGTAGACCAGAATGTCGATCCTGTAGCAGCAGTTGAAAATGTGGACAAGGCCCTTATCTTAGGTAACCTCGACCCTGTAAGTGTCCTCTGGAACCAGGGTGAAGACAATGTCGAAGGCGTCAAGGAAGAATCCAAGAAAGTTCTCGATGCAGGAGTGCAGCTTCTCGCACCGGGTTGCGGTATTGTGAGCAAGACTCCTACCCAGAACCTTCAGGCAATGATCGAAGCAGCAAAGAACTGGACATACTAAGTCCAGTCTTTTTCTCTCTTTTTTTA
>JASMTL010000043.1:0-11941 GCA_041694315.1 Methanosarcinaceae archaeon
GCAAGCAAGAACATTTCAGAGGACGATGTGGATAGGGCCTATGAATCATCACGTCTTTTGCATCTGAGACGTAATATATCATCCCTTTCAGATAATGAAAAAGAGATCCTGCGGCTTGTGGCGGAAAATGACGAAATCAAAGCAGGTGAACTTTACGAACTTTTTACTGGCAACAACGAGTTGGGATACACCCGTTTTTATGGGTTGGTGAATAAATTGAAGGATTCGCATTACCTGAATGTTTCTTTTTCGGGTGAAGGTATGCGGGGCAGAACCCGTATTATTCGTCTGAACTATCCTGCAGATGATGTAATAAAATGCATTCGGGGTTGATATTCTGGAAACCCGTACAAAGGTCTGGCTGACACATGAAGGTAAACCTGTGATCGGTGCCGGTAAGGTGCGTCTCCTAAAGGCTATAGATGAAGAGAAATCCCTGAAAAAAGCCTGTGAAAAACTCGACATTTCCTATAAACATGCCTGGAATATATTGAAGAAGATGAATTTAAGAATTGGACACGATGTGGTAAGGACTGTAAGGGGAGGTAAGGAGCAGGGTACTTTTCTTACAGAGTATGGCAGGGATCTGATAAATCAATATGAGCTAAATCGTGAGTATGTTGACAGGATGGTGTAGGAAGAATTATCCTCTGAAAATAAGGGTGAGATCAATAATATTCCCTGTAAGGTCAGGAATGTAGAATCTTCTGATGGAATCTCCAGGATTCAGATTGAAGTTGAGTCTGCAGTATTAACTTCTATACTGAGGGAAAAGGAATTAGGAAATCTGGATGTCGGTGAGGGGGATGAAGTGATTGCTACTATTCGAGCTGTCGATATAGGTATTTCTCCTGTGAAAAATGAGGGGGAATAAACCTGCGACTGCTTTCCTGGAATGTCAATGGTTTGCGGGCAGTTGCTAAAAAAGGATTTTTGGAATGGTTGGATTCTGAATCACCTGATATTCTGTGTTTGCAGGAGACAAAAGCCCGCCCTTCCCAGCTCCCACCAAATATCAGGCGCATAGATGGTTATTACAGTTATTTCAGTGCTGCTGCAAGGAAAGGCTATAGTGGGGTTGCCCTTTACAGTAAGGTCCAGCCACAAGAGGTTCGTTACGGCTTTGGTATAAACCGTTTTGACCATGAAGGAAGGATTTTAATCGCTTTTTATGATGATTTTGTACTTTTTAATATTTACTTTCCCAATGGTAATTCTTCAGATGAGCGGCTTCAGTATAAAATGGATTTCTATGAGGCTCTCCTGAATTATGCACAGGCCTTAAAAGACAAGGGATATTCCATAGTTGTCTGTGGGGATTTGAATACGGCTCATAAAACGGTTGATATTGCAAGACCAAAGCAAAATGAAAACCATTCCGGGTTTCTCCCAATTGAAAGGGAATGGATAGATAAGTTCCTTTCTCATGGTTTCATTGATACTTTCAGGCTTTTCAATTCAGATGATGGTAATTATACCTGGTGGGATTTGAAAACCAGGGCAAGGGATCGTAATGTGGGATGGAGGCTGGACTACTTTTTTGTAAGTGATGATATGGAGCCGAATTTAATCGAGGCTTCTATTTTTAGGGAAGTGACTGGTTCGGACCATTGTCCTGTTGGAATTAAGCTTCAATTTTAAGGGCCAACAATGAAGAGAGAATCCTTCTCTGTAATCTTGTTGGGAGTCTGTTTTTGCAGTCTATGGTTTTGAATCTTATGTTTTAGCAGACTGAATTTTTCGCAAGCAATAGTGATTCTGAATATCTCGTTTTAAGCTGGAAAGGGTTAATATTTTCTCCAGTTCTGGTTTTCCCGGGAGATGGCGGTTTTAGGTGTTCTATTTGTTAATCGAAATGATTAATATTAATCACTCAGGTAAAGTTGATCAACAACAACTAATATATATCATCACGTCAAATAGGATTTTACAATGTGGAGTTCCGCTGAATGTTAACCAACCAGAACTCCACATCGGCCCAAAGGCAGGGTTAGGTTTGCTGTTAACAGTATATAAGCGTAGCTTTGCCTCGGGAGTAGATTGAATAATGAGGTAAAGACATGAAGAACAATGTAAAATTAGGAGTAAGCCTGATTCTCGTGGCGATGTTGCTTGGCAGCATAGCGCTTGTGGCAACTGTAAGTGCAGCACCAGAAGAAACAATGGACCAATGGATGCAAAATCATACTGTAAATGTTGAATCAGTTACAACTTACAGATATGAACAAGGCCATCTGGAAGTAAAAGAGATATACACGGGAAAAGAGCTTGAAGAAAGGTTCAGTGTCAAGAACATAACAAAGGTGCAGCAAATTCCTATTGATAGAAAAGATATCCTCAAACAAGAAGAAACTGAAAAAGTAGTTGTGACAAAAAAAGAAGTTGTACTGACCACTAAAGCATACAACTGGTGGGATAACTATGATTATCCCCAGTGGACATGGTCAAATGTCGGATATATGATTTATGAAAAAGAGGACCCTATAAATCTGGTATGGAATGATAATTCTGCAAATATGGTTAAATCTGAAATATTGGATGAGGGTTGGACTGATCATCCGGCGCAGAATCCCCAATATGCCTCTGATCCACAATGGGGTTGGGTGTTGGCTGATGGTGTGGCTGATGATGAATTCCGTATATATGGTGGATACCATGCAAGGCTATGGCAAACATCATATGGGGATGTTGTAGCAAATGCACATCATGATGATAACTTCCCTCACGAAGCTGATCAATATGAGCAGGCAGAAGATCTGATCGCCGGATTTTATGGAACTGGCTGGATAGTCAATAAGGATGATTACTGGCTAAACAATAAAATAACAACTCCAGAAAATGATGGGAAAGCAACTGTGATAAATGGAAATTAAATAGTATTCAGGAGGTGGTTCAATCCACCCTTTATTTTTTTAATTTTGGTGAAAAAATGACAAATTTCAAAAAATTAATACTTCCAGTAATCATATCTTCAGTAATCATTATTATTGTAACTGGAATAGATTCTCTGGGAGATGCATTGCGTCCAGTAATTGGTGATTTACTGACCCTTCCTGTTGTGTTTTTCGGTATGCTCCTTTTACCGTTAGCTCCTATCATATATGGGTTGCTTACAGGGGATAGGATCGGGTCTGTTATTATTGGAGTTATTCCTGTTATCGGACTTTTTCTTGACATATATTTGGGCTTAATCGTATCAGGTGAGTTTATTGAGACAGAGACTCTTGCTTATTTTGGAATCCTTATTATTCTGGGTGGTATGGAAGGATATTTTGCATCAAAGAAAGAAATAGAGTACAACATTCTTTCGATATGTTGTTTTCTGTTCTGGATGGTAATTTTTGTCAGAGGTATTAATTGATGAACTCAGGGCCCTGCCCTTTATCTGGCAATCCTGTATATATGAAGCAGGATTCCTGCACTGTCAAGCACAACAGCGGTTTCTTTCCTATGTTAAAATAACTGGAGGATACAGGATTAATATTTTGTATCCGGTTTTGGTTTGCCCGGAACTATAAAATTCAGTGCACTCTCAGAGTTAATCGAAGTGATTAATATTAATCACTCAGATAAAGTTGTGTTGCAAAAATAATATATACGATCACGTCGAATGAGAATTTACAATGTGGAGTTCCGCTGAATGTTAACCAACCAGAACTCCACATTGACCCAAAGGCAGGGTTAGGTTTGCTGTTAACAGTATATAAGCGTAGCTTTGCCTCGGGAGTGGAACTGAACAAATGAGGTAAAGACATGAAGAATATTACAAAAATAAGCTTGAGCATATTGCTTGTAAGCATAATGCTCATTGGGTTTGCATGGGCAGGAGCGTCCGATTCCAGCCATGATGACTCTTTCGAAGAAGAATATTATTTCCCGGCGTATGGTGCAAACACATTTGATTCCCTGAAGAAAGATTCAAGTGTAATTGAGAGCAGGGGAGCAGTACCTGAGCTTACAGATGATAAAACAAAAGTGGAATGGGTGGCGACTCTCAGAAAAAGTCTTAACAATTCTGGAAGTGAACTTCATCCTTATATGAAAGAATGTGGTGGTCCTCTGTTAGGGTTTGGTGTAAACTATGGGGGATATATATTTGTAGAATTTGATAAGGAAGTGGGAGATATTGACCAATCTACAATTGATAAATTTTACAGTATTGTGGATACAAATGCAAAAAAATTAGAAATATCTAATGTGCCAGTAATTTTCAGAAAAGGAGAAGAAGTTTATCTTGATGAACGTGACGATGAATGGTCAGATATGATTGGTGGTATAAGGATAATATACCAAAATGCAACAAACACATGGTATGAGTCAACGTTATCATTTGCTGCAGAAAACAGCACTGGAACAAAAGGGTTTGTAATATCTGGACATTCTGCTAGCTGGTAGTGTCGGAGGAGACATTTATCAACCCAGTTCAACCAGAAAAGTGGGTGAAGTAACTTACATCACGGGCCATTTTGCAGATGCTGCATGGGTTGAAGCCAGTAATGTTGAAGATGATATCTATTATGAAGATGTTGATGATGTTAGGGATGTACGTAATTATTACGATCCAAACTTAGGCAGCAAAGTCTACATGTCAGGAATTACCAGTGGCCGGACATATGGCTATGTCGAAGAAGAGTGGGATGAAATAAACCACCCAGTTTTTGGAACTCTTTATGATCAACTTTCTGCAGATTATGATTCCGACAATGGTGATAGTGGTGCACCTATCTTTAAGAAATATGGAAATCAAGTAATGATCTCTGGTGTACATTGGGGCAGTACTGCTACAAACGCCCTTTTTTCACCAATTAGTGGAGTTGAGCTAGATTTGGATGTAGAACCTTTGACGTAAAAATATCATGTATTCTGTGGTTTAGCCAGATTATTGGCGTATAATCTGGCTTTTATATTTTAAATTTATTTATACATAAATTATATAGTTTTATATGTTGCCGATATAATTGTTAAGATTTTGACATAACTCATATGAAGCATATAAGAGTGGAAGAAAATGCTTATAAAAAATCAAATTTACAAATTTGTAATTCTGATGTTCTTTATTTCGATCTTATCAATAGTTTCAGCAAGTGCAGTTGATGTCAGGGGAAATGATTCTGGACATATGGATGAATTCTCTGATTCGAATAGTTCGAATTCCTATTTTGAAGAATATAAGGACGAACCGCTATTCATAGCCAGCAGGGGAACTTTTCCCGAAACAATTGATCAGGAATGGAATAATTCGGTATCTAAATGCTGGTTATCCATATCAACCGAAAAATCGCTTGTCGAATTTGATCCGTCGGTATATGGCATCGGTAATGCTGGTGAATTTCTGGAAGTGTACTTGGGTTCTTCTTATCAGGGAAAAATAAATGAGTCAAAGATTGATGAGATATACCTGAAAATAGGTGAATACTGCAAACAGGAAGCAGTAATCAATGAAATTCCAGTGGTTTTTATGTGGACAGAGGATGCTGAAGATATGCCGCTTCTTGACTACGGACCGGAGATCCTTGAAAATGTTAAAAACGATCCATCTGTAATAGCGGTCTATGGGACAATGCCCGTAATTGAACAAGAAAGTGAAAAAAGAAGGTGGATAGATTCACTCGGTCATTCAACGGACGGGGAGGTTCGTCCATTTTCT
The DNA here is from genome assembly GCA_041694315.1 of Methanosarcinaceae archaeon. Lineage (GTDB taxonomy): Archaea > Halobacteriota > Methanosarcinia > Methanosarcinales > Methanosarcinaceae > Methanohalophilus. The sequence goes on from JASMTL010000043.1 coordinate 5,648, forward strand.
GCTGAATTTGGCGGACCTGTAACAGGTTACGGAGTCAGCATAAATGGATATCTGTTTGTGGGAATGGATAGGGACAGCCCTGAAAAAGTAAATGAGTCAGTAATTGATGAAATATATCAGGCAATAGATAAACACTTTGAACAGGAAGTTGGCATAACTGGAGTACCTGTGGTGTTTAGATGGGAAAAACGTGCTGTTTTAGATGAAGCAATCGTTGAAGAGGAAAGCACATCTGATGAAGATGAAAATCCTGTAATCGTGGGCAATGAAAAAACAGAACAAGATAAGGGGGCAAACAACCAACTACCAGGCTTCACTTCAATTCTGCTTGTCGTTGGATTGGTGCTGCTGGCAATAAGTAGAAAGTGATGATTTCTTAGGGGATTCCGTTTCGGGAATTCCGGTTATTAATCGAAGTGATGAACACCCATATATCAAGTCAAACTGAATTAGGGCAAATGATATGTACTATAACGTCGAGTGAGAATTTACAATGTGGAGTTCCGCTGAATGTTAACCAGCCAGAACTCCACATCGGCCCAAAGGCAGGCTAGATTTGCTGTTAACAGTATATAAGCGTAGCTTTGCCTCGGGGTTAAATACAAGAGGTGAAATAATGCGAAATTTAAAGATTGGATATTCAATAGTATTGGCAGCAATATTATTGGTAAATCTGGCACTGATACCCGTATCAGCCACAGTAAATGACAGTAAAGTGGAGAATGAAACTTCGGATATTTCGGAATTTGAAGAATGGGTAAAACCCATGGATCTTTCGGAATACAATGGGCATAAACCTCAGGTAAAACAGGAACCTCTGTCGCCGGAGGAACTTGAAAAAACAAATCCTTTTATAATTGCCTTGAATGAATCAGAAAAAAGAGAACTCAATAGTATTCCTAAAGAAACCACAACCCAGAAAGCAAAATTCGAATCAGGCGGGCAGATTTCAATTAATATGCCTGCAAAGTCAACGCAATTGTCTGAAAATGAAGATAAAACAAGATCAGATCCTGATGTCAAAATCACGGAAGTAACTTATCAGTGGTATTGGGTACAGGACACAGTATTCAATAATTACGTTACCATCCATAATTATGGCACTTCGACTGCAAGTGGAAAAGTTCTCTTCTGGTCAGCAGAAGATGGTTATGGTTACTACAAATCATTCAGTAATCTGGCTCCAGGCTCCAACATGACAGTAACTGTTCCCTTCCAACCAACAAGTACACAAAGTTCCATAGGCATAAAACCTATTGCTCTTGAAGTGCGGGTTGATCCGGAAGATACATCTACTCATTTTGTATGGATGCCGTATGATGGAATTGAAAAGTACAATAATGATGCAAATCATCTACATGATCCTGATAATGGAGTGAACCTGAATACAAGTGATATTTACCACTTCCCATTCAATGAAGGCTATAATATCATATTTGAAGCTGCAGTTGCAGGGGATAACAGTACAAACCCATATGATACTGCAAACCAAATTACAGATTATGTTTATGATGTTATGCATTATGATGAGGAAAAAGTCATAGACAGAAGTTATACTGCTTCCGATTTATGGGTGCTCAGTCACAAAAATACCAGTGGGTACTATATTGGTGTTTGTGACGAGTATGCTACCCTTTTTAATGCATTTAATAGAGCGCTTGGAGTACCTTCCAAACAGTACTACATGAATATGACTAACAGTTCAGGGGACAGTAGTGCACATGAAATGGCAGAAATTTGGGATGGACAGGAATGGGTACATTCTGATCCAACATGGAAATCCTTTGACAATCCAGACATTTACATTTCCCAAAACTACTCAAACATGTATTTCTGGAATCTGAAGGATGCAGATGATGATCTTGATTCGAGTGACCCCAGTGGAGATGGATTGTTGCATTACAAATTCGATTTTGACAGAGAATATTTGGGATTGTTGAACAAGTACAATTAATAATAGTCAAAATACAGAGTAAATCTTGAATAAACACAGATTTGAAATTTCTGTGTTTATTTTTAATATTTAATCATATCTTGTCTACATTTTTTCCTAGGTGTATGCATGAAAAAAATAGAACTAATCATGGCATATCTGCTTATAATAACATTGGTAGTTATGCCTGCGTTTGCCGGAGATCCCACTCCCCCTCCTGGAGATGGTTTCAGTCGAGCAGAAATCTTTCGTTTGCAACATATGTATTTGATAGAAGAAAATCAAGAAATCATGGATTTTATAAACGCATGTGGGATAAGTGATTATGAAATTGCCTATATAAACCGGACTCATAGGTATAAATATATAATTCCAAAAGAGAATTGTTCGAAAAAATTAGTATTTCTTGAAATAAGCAAAGGAAGAGATGAAAAATGGAAAAGAGAAATTGTATGGGTCCGGCAGATAGGGATGAATGAGACAATTCCTTTCGAACCATCGGGTCCGCTGGATGATTTTTTCGCTGCTCATCCTGAGTCTGAAAATAATGATACGATAATTTCTTTTATCAATTCCTATGATCCGGAGAAATGGAAAGAAATACCTACAGACATGAATCGGACCTCTTCACTGGTTTATCTGGTAGCAGACAGGGATGTTTTCAGGGAACTTATGTTCATGGAACAAAAGGGCAATATCAGATGGGTTAAGACTTTCAATGAGTTAGAGGTATCCGTGGATAAAGAACAGGCGCTCCATATAGCTGCAAAGGAGATGAATTCGTCGGTATCTCCGGTAGATATCCATGTTGTATTCCGGGATTCATATCCTTTCTGGGTTGTGACTTACATAACAGGTCCCGCTGCCACTACTTTTTATATAGATACTGGTGGCGGTGAAGTCTATTATTACCTGAAGAATGCAAAAACTGATGAGCCCAAGCAATCTTCATATAAAGTTCCCGGTTTTAGTGGAGTGTTTACTTTGATTGTATTTGGAGTGTCTCTTTGGATAGCAAGGGAAAGGGGAAAGAGTTGATCATGTTAATAGACAAGTCTGGTTGAACTTATGCGCAGTTTCAATTATCCAACAGGATATGAATTGGTTATCTTTTCCACGAGTCCTGATAACTGAAATAGTAGTTTCCATCTGCTGTATGTAGTATGGATTTTCTGCAAATAAAAATAAGACAAAAAAAAGAAGTTGATGCATAGCCTTGAAAGCTATACATCATATGTTTTGTCTTTAAATTACATTCAGCCCATACCTGGTGGCATTCCGCCGCCCATACCTGGTGGCATTCCGCCGCCCATGCCTGGTGGCATGCCGCCTTCGCCACCGCCGCCTGATGGGGATGGGTTGGAGGATGCAATTACATCGTCGATCCTCAGGATCATTACGGATGCTTCTGCTGCAGCGTTGATCGCCTGGGTCTTGATTCTCAGGGGTTCAACGACACCTGCATCCCACATGTCAATGACTTTTCCACTGTAGACATCAAGACCGGCAGTCTTGGCGCCCTTTTCATGGTGGGAGCGAAGTTCTACAAGCATGTCGATCGGATCCAGACCTGCATTTTCTGCAAGGGTTCTTGGAATTACTTCAAGGGATTCTGCGAATGCTTTAACTGCCAGCTGTTCCCTGCCACTGAGGGATGATGCGTAATCCTGCAGCTGCAGGGCCACTTCTACCTCTGGACCGCCGCCGCCAGCTACGAGTTTTTCATCTTCTATGGCTACGCCGACTACACGAAGTGCATCATGGAGTGCCCTTTCAATATTGTCGACTACATGTTCGGTACCGCCGCGCAGGAGGATGGATACGGATCTTGGGTTGACACAGCCGGTAATAAAGACCATGTTGTCGCCAGCAATCTTTCTTTCTTCCACGGTTTCGGTCTTTCCAAGATCATCTGCGGTCATTTCCTCGATGTTGGTAACCAGTTTACCACCGGTGGAACGTACGAGTTTTTCCATGTCGCTCTTTTTGACACGCCTGACCGCGAAGATTCCTTCCTTTGCAAGGAAATGCTGTGCCATGTCATCAATACCTTTCTGGCAGAATACCACATTGGCACCACTTGCGACGATTTTGTCTACAAGACCTTTGAGCATCTTTTCTTCCTGATCAAGGAAGGACTGGAGCTGGTCTGGTGAAGTGATGGAGATTTCAGCGTCTACCTCTGTTTCCTTGAGTTCGATGGCACTGTTGATGAGTGCAATCTTGGCATCGGTGACTTTCTTTGGCATGTTGGAATGTACACGCTCTTTGTCAAGGATCATTCCTTCAATGAGTTCTGAATCCTCGATACTTCCACCGACTTTCTTTTCGACCTTTATGTTATCGATGTCAATTGTCTGGCCATCGGTTTTGTCAACAATACTTGCAACGGCGGCTACGGCAATTTCGCTGAGTACATCTTTGGAAGCCTCTGCACCCTTTCCTGTCATGGCAGTATTGGAGATGTTTATCAGGGTGTCCTTGTTATCAATCGTAACATCCTGTGCAAGTTCCTTGAGCAGTTCGCCAGCTTTCTCAGCTGCCATCCTGTATCCGGATGCGATGATTGTTGGATGTACATCCTGCTCGATCATGTCTTCTGCTTTTTTGAGCAGTTCACCGGTGATCACAGCAGCAGTGGTTGTTCCGTCTCCTACTTCATCATCCTGGGTTTTGGAAACTTCCACGATCATCTTGGCAGCAGGGTGCTCGATATCCATTTCCTTGAGGATGGTCGCACCGTCATTTGTGATCACTACGTCACCAAGGGAGTCTACAAGCATCTTGTCCATTCCCTTTGGTCCGAGTGTAGTCCTGACAGCTTCAGCCACAGCTTTTGCAGCCATTATGTTGTTGCTCTGGGCATCCCTGCCCCTGGTTCTCTGATTTCCGTCTCTTAAAATAAAAATTGGCTGTCCGCCAGCCATCTGTCCTGCCATTACTTTTACCTCCGTATTATATACATCAAATTGATATTCCCTGCATTATACAGGTCGTTTGTACATGTTTGTGGTTCTATATAAATGTTGCTGCAATGGAAGATCCCTTAGTCTATTGGAAATTACATTCAAAAAAATAATATAATAAAAAAAAGAAAATCAGCGAACAATGGCTTTCTGGGATCTTCTTTTGAATCTCCTCTTTGTACCTGCAGAAGAATATCTCTGTGCAGGTGCAGTGTGTGCCTTGTTAGCTTTGGCTTTTTTAACTTTGATTGTGTTGCCTTTGCGTCCCTTAATTTTTACCCATTCAATACTTCCGGTTTTGCCCATAATTATCACTCTCTATGATATTGATTATTTGAATATGTGGATTACTTTAGAGGGAATGCTAGTTATTAAAGGTTGCGGAAAAAAAGAAGTGAGGATTGTTTATCCTCACTGAGTGCCAAGTACTTCATCGTACTTCTCAGGATGCTCTGCGAGCCAGTCGGCTGCAGCCTGTTGAGGAGATTTTCCTTCATCGATAGCGATCATTATTGATTCGATTTCGGATAGGTCCATCTCAAAATTCTGGATGAGCTGATAGAATTCGGGCCTGTCTTCTGCAAAGCCGGTTCTGGTAAGAATAATCAGGTCATCGCTTCCTCCATATATTCCCTTTGGGTCCTCAAGGAATTTCAGCCCTTCCATGCGGGCAAAGGTCCAGTGTGGTCTCCAGAGGGTTGCAACAATCCATTCCTCATTGTCAACTTTATCCTGGAGTGTTGTGGCCATTCCTACAGTACTGCTGGAATAGAGCTCATACTCTTCCAGATTATACTCTTCCATAACGGTTTCAGTATTTTGCATTATGCCCGCACCCGGCTCAATACCGGTGATCTTGCCGTCAAATTTGCTGGCATTGCCCTGTAAATCCTCAATTGAAGTAATGCCGGCGTCATAAACATAATCCGGAACTCCAAGACCACATTTTGCACCTGTAGCTACAACCTGTGCCTTATTCAGATTGTCACCGTATTGTTCCCAGTAGGGACCCTGTGTAGCCGGCAGCCAGGCAAGGATAAGGACATCCACATCACCCTGTGCAGTTGCCTGATACAGACCACCCAGATCAGCGGATACAGTTTCGTATTCATAGCCTCCCTCATCAAGGATGTGCAAAAATACATTTCCAGTTGCACGTGAGTCATCCCACTGGACGACTCCAATTCGTACTGGTTCTTCTGTAGTCTCTTCACCAGGAGTTTCATCGCTCTGGGAGGTGCAACCTGCACCGATTAAAGCGATTGCCACTATAAGGCATGCTAATATTTTCAAAAGAGATTTCCGATTAACTCCCCTCTACCAGCCAAACTAAACAACAATATTTATATTTAATCAAGATAAATTTACTTGCATGAGTACATTCAGTAATTTCAC
>JASMTL010000044.1:0-3537 GCA_041694315.1 Methanosarcinaceae archaeon
TTTGCAAACATTTCTTTGATATTTTTACAAAACTCTATCTTGTTCTTCCTGAGAAGTTTTGAAAGCATCTCTGCCCCTTTTTCAGAAGCTTCTGCATTCCACTCCGTATAATCTCCCAGTACATGCAGGGCATCTGTCGGAGTGAATCCTATTGCCTGGACAATTCTTTTCTGTATCAGGGAATCCAGTACATTGGCAGAAGGTATCCCATTTAGTTGATGAGAAATAGTCTGTATGGAAACCGGCTGTTCACCCAGTAAGTCCAGGATTTCTTTCTCTTGTGGATCAATATGCTGGTGGTCCGATTGACTCTTCATAAAAAAGCGGGTTGGCTGGAAATTTTCATTCTCCATTACGCGGAAGGTAGGGGCCTGTTCGATAAGGATTTCCATAAGTTGTGGATGATGGGTAGCAGCCACGCATAGGGGTATTACTCTCCTGGGTCCGATATTTATGCTCTTTTTAGTAACCCATATGTGACTATCTCCTCCCATGGCAGAAGTTTCCATGTTGATTGCTTTGACCCTTGTCTTCCAGCCACCAACTGTGGCTCCCTCTGCTTTTAATTCCGGTAACCCTTTATAGATAGCAGAAACATCCGTGCTTGTACCTCCAACATCCATAACAGCGCATGTATCCAGGTCTGCCAGGTAAGAAGCACCCACAAGACTTGCTGCCGGACCGGAAAAAATAGTTTCGATGGGTCGATGCAGGGCATCTTCAATATTGACCACAGACCCATCACAACGCAACATTAACATTTTTTCCTGAATTCCGAGTTTTTCCATTTCATATATGACTGATTTGATGAATTTGGTAGTAACAGGAATAAGCCGGGCATTGAGAAGGGCAGTGACAGCTCGCTCATAGGCTCCAAGTTCCTGGGAAAGCTCATGGCCGCACACAACCGGTTTGCCGGTAAGTTCAAGGATTTTATCCTTTACTTTAAGTTCATGTTCCGGATTACGGGTTCCAAAATAGGCAGAAACTGCGAATACCGAAACACGGTTTTCCACTTCTTTGATATATTCTTCCACTTTTTTCATGTCCAGAGGTGTCGACTCTTCACCGTTTTGGTCGTGTCCTCCGGCTATGAAAACATAATTCTCTGCAGCAAGTTCTCTTTCCAGGGGATGATCACCGATCAGGATAAGTGAAGCAACTGCACCGGTTTTTTCCAGAAGGGTATTTGTGGAAAGCGTTGTTGAAACAGAAACCAGATTTATGTTATCTGTATATTCCCTGTTCAGCAGTCCCAGTACATTATGTATCCCTTTTACCAGATCCGGATAAGTAGTAAGTGATTTAGCTTTATCTATTATTTTCCCATCATGGTTGCGTATAAGGACCGCATCTGTATAAGTTCCACCTGCGTCAATTCCCAGACTGTATTGCATGTTTCTTCACTCCAAAAGGAGATTTTCCGGTAGATATAAATGCTTTTACATTTTATGTGGATAGCTGGATTCAGTTATCGACTTTCTTCTTGAAAAATAACCAGCCTTTATCGTTCTTGCCGTACTTCGTTTTAACAAGAACATAGTCACCGGTCAATTGTTTTCCTTTTAGTGTGAAGACGATTTCCTTTTCTTCAATCTTTATTGCTTCGTAGTTCCCCCTGTCCCATATTTCAACTTTGCCGGCTCCGTATTGTCCTTCTGGTATTTCTCCCTCAAAATCGGCATATTCAATTGGATGGTCCTCCGTCTGTATGGCAAGTCTCTTGATTCCGGCCTTTTTTGGAGGTTGTTTGGGAATTGCCCAGCTTTTCAGTACACCATCAATCTCCAGCCTGAGATCATAGTGCAGATTACTGGCGTCATGTTTCTGTATGACAAAAATAGGCTCATCGGATCTGGAAGTTTCCTTTGCTTCAGGTTCAGCTGTCCTGTCGAAATCTCTTTTTTTCCTGTATTCTTCCAGCGTGAACTACCACCCTCTGAATAGGGTGGCTTCCTGCTTCATAGCCCTTCCCATTGAAAACAACTCCACAGGCTCTCCCCGTAGTTCCTACGGTGCTTCAAATACCTATCAAATTCTGTTTATTTAAAGCAAACTTCTTAATATTAATTGCAGCATTGACATCTCTGTCATGGGATGCACCACAATCAGGACATTGCCATTGTCTTTCTACAAGTGTAATGTTGTTGTTATGATACCCACAGACATTGCATATTTTCGTGGATGGTTCAAATTGTCCAATTCTCAATATGCTTTTCCCATACCATTCTGCTTTATATTCCAATTTGGTTACAAAAGAACTCCATGATACATCACTAATGGATTGTGCAAGTTTATGATTTTTCAACATTCCAGATACGGTTAATGTTTCCAGTGCAATAGCTTGGTTTTCGCTAATTAATCTGGAAGTTAATTTATGCTGAAAATCATTTCTCTGATTTGCTATTTTCTCATGAAGTTTGGCTATCTGCTGTTTTGCTTTACCTCTATTTTTTGAACCTCTTTGTTTTCGTGAGAGACGCTTTTGTAATACCTTCAGTCTTTTCACTGAATTATTAAGATGCCTGGGGTTATCTATTTTTTCACCGTTAGACATGATGGCAAAATCTTTGATACCAACATCAATACCAACCGCACTATTTTCATCAAAATCCTGTTTATCAGGTAATTCTTTACCATCATCTACAAGAATGCTAATGAAATATTTACCAGACGGTATCTTTGATACTGTTGCGGTTTTACATTTTCCATCAAAGTGCCTGTGTAATATTGTTTTAATCCATCCAATTTTGGGAAGTTTGACTTTATTCTTCTCAAAATCCACTTTATAATATTGTGGAACAGAAAAGGATTGTACTGGATTTTTCTTTGATTTAAATTTGGGAAAACCCGTTTTCTCACGGAAAAACCTGGTAAAAGCATTATCCAGATTAAGAGTAGCTCCACGTAAAGATTGTGAATTGACTTCTTTCAGCCATTCCATATCTTTATACAATGTTGGAATTGTTTTATTCAATGTAAATCTGGAAATTGCTTTTCCGTCTTGCTCATAGGATTTAATTTTTTGTTCTAAGGCCCAATTATAGATTACCCTCACACAACCAAAATGCTTGCTAAACATTTCTTCTTGCTGTTTTGTTGGATACATTCTATATTTGCAGGCTTTCAACATATATATTCACCTGTGTCTTTGATACTATTTGTATTCTGTGTCAAAACAATGAAAGACGCATTCAGATCCCACCTCACGGAAGTAGTCTTCTGCTTAATTAGATAAATTTGAACCTCTATTTTTTATATTATGAAACATAAAAAACACTAAAAACATTACTCCAAAAGAGAAAGGAAGACAATAAATAATTAAACATAAAATATTACAGGTAATCCATGTTTAACAGCCAAAAATTAGCGGTTTTTGTAGACGTGCAGAATATGTTTTATTCTGCCAGAAATATCCATTACGGGAGACTTGATTACGAAAAACTTTTACGTGCTGTCGTAATGGAAAGAAAATTGACAAGGGCAATAGCCTATCTTGTAGAAACCCCGGATATCGACCAGTCAGGTTTTAAAAGT
>JASMTL010000045.1:0-7018 GCA_041694315.1 Methanosarcinaceae archaeon
TGGCAAAGTTCCAGGACAGATTGTTTCTTTACCATCTGATTTCACAGATGAACCACAAAGAAAACCCATTGAAGTGCGTCCCTATTGTATTGTTGAATCCGAACAACAGATAGACATTGGATACTTTGATAGTGAATTAAATAAAGGTGTATGCCTACATGAATTCGACAATAAAGGCAAAGAGTAATGGAGAAACACTTGAAGAACATACTTCTAAATGTCTTTCTGTTTTTTCTAATTTAAAAGAAATATACAGTGAATTAGATCAATTCACTAATTATCCTTATTTTTATACTGACATATTCAATGCACTTTTTTTTCATGATTTTGGAAAAGCTGCAAATGGATTTCAAGAAGCGCTTGAATCTAAAAAAAGCAGATGGAAGTACAGACATGAGATTCTATCTGTAAATTTTGTGGATTGCTTAAACAATCATGATTTAGACTTCACAAAAACTATGGTTTTGACCCATCACAAGAGCAATGATGAACTTTGGGAATATTATGAAGATGAATATTCTATTGGCAACAATTTTGAATACAAGATGGAAGAAATCAGAAACAATTTGTCTAGTTTAAACCAACTAATTGCAAAGTACCCCCAATTTTAGACCGACTACTTTGGTTGTAAGGGCAAAAAACCTGAAAATCTTATCCTTGATCCAATCACTGAAATTCCAAAGGATAAAAGTGAATGGCAACGCATTTTTCTTAGAATAATAGAAAAGGGTAGTTTCCCTCCTTATCTAGGACTCTTGGGGAAAGGATTTGTCAATTCATGCGACCATCTTGCTTCAAGTGGAATTGACCATGTGCTTAAACCAATTTCTGATATGTATTCTGTTTATAATTTCGGAAAGCTTACAGATGTTCAAAATAAATGTTTGAGTACACAAGGCAACTCCCTCGTAATATCCCCAACAGGTTCAGGAAAAACAGAAGCTTCCCTCTTTTGGAGTTCTGCTAATTTAGACAAAAATTCCGGAAATCGCATATTTTACACCTTGCCATATACTGCAAGCATAAATGCAATGTATAATCGACTCTTAGATGACTTTTCTCCTTATTACTCTACAAATGGATATGTTTCCTTGTTGCATGGGAAAGCGACTTATTTTCTGTATAAGCAATATGAACAAGAACAATTTAAAGAAGTAAAAAACATTACAAAGAAAATATATAGTCCATATAAGGTAGTGACCCCATTTCAGTCCATAAAACACTTCTTCTCCCTCAAAGGTTATGAGATGGGTATTCTTGAAATGTATCGTGGCCTGTTCATATTTGATGAAATCCATGCATACGATGCCAGAACTGCCGGCCTGATTTACTCAATGTGTTCTCATTTAATTAATGAAATGGACGCTAAGGTAATGGTAATGTCAGCAACCCTTCCAGATTTTTTAAAAGATTTATTTCAGGATATGCTGGGTGTTGAAGAACCAATAAAGATGAGCGAAGGTGAATCCAACAAATATCTTCGTCATCGATGCAATATACTTGATGGAAATATATTTGGCAACATGAGTTTAATTGCTGAACGAATTCAAGCCAATGAGAAAGTATTGGTTGTTTGTAATACTGTCAAGCAAGCTCAAAAAGTGTATAATCATCTTCAAGGTCTTACAAAAAAGTCTGCTCTTCTCCATGGTAAATTTGTGTTGCGTGACAGGGAATCAATAGAAAAAAATCTACAAAATCTCGATTTGCTCGTAGGGACCCAGGTGATTGAAGTATCCTTAGATATGGATTATGATGTTTGTTTTACTGAACCAGCTCCAATAGATGCTCTTATACAAAGATTTGGCAGGGTTAATAGAAAAAAGAATAGTGAAGGTTATCCACTAAAAGGTATATGTGATGTATACATCTTTTCTGAAGGTTCTGAAAGTGACCATTACATATATGATCAAAAATTAGTGAAAAAAACATTGGATTCATTGGCTTCAGTAGATTTAATGCATGAAACAATGCTCCATAACATAGTCAATGATGTTTATGGTGATGGTTTCGGGAAAAATCAAAAATTGTTCGACGAAACAAAAGAAAGGTTTAAAGAAATAATCGATAATATCACTCCTTTTAAAGGTTCTCATTTCAAGGAGTCTGATTTTTATAATCTATTTAATTCTATAGAAGGCGTTCCATCTAATTTCAAATCAGAATACCAAAAATGCATTAATGAAGGAAGAATATTTGATTCAATGCAATATACCCTTCAATTAACTACCGGACAATATTACAGGTTACTAGGTGAGGACAGAGTTGATTATGATGTTGATTGCAGGCAATTATTTATTGACGCCAAATATTTGCGTGTAATGGGTTTGTTGATCGACGAACCATATTTTGAAAATAATATTTTGTAATTGATTAATTGCGTTTATCCTGCATATTTTGCAATAAATGGAATTTTGGTGTGTACTGATTTTTGTGATTTTTGAAGTCATAAAGACATTATCGTGTGCCCTGAATCTGCAAGAAATAAAAAGAGATTATATATTGGAACTAATTTTGCACTATCATTTCATTCTCAAACTGAGCTTTAAATCTGCAAAAAAAGAACCAATCCCCAGCGAGAGACCTGCTTTCAGATGTCGTGGCAATTAATGTTATATTTTTTCATTTAAAGGCACCTTTGTCAGGTGAGAGTGTAGTTGACATACAGTACTTAATTGTTAATGGTCCTTTCAGTAGAATCGTTGTAAGTAAAATGGCTACTCTTTTTTTAAGTAAAGACATTTATAATTTTAAAAATTCTTCTTAGAATTTATTATTTGCCCGTATGTGAAACATTATATCAAAAAGCCCTATACTTGCTAATGCACTGCAAATAACAAGGACAGAAACTTATACTTTATCAGCAGGATATTTTATAGCTAGAATTCTTATTAGGCCCAATACAAGTAGTAAGATTGATAAACTTAAAATAAATTCATATTGGATTCGATTTACATAAACTCCAGCTGCTATTTCACGCATAACTATCAAAATAGTAGCATCCGTTATATAGACAATTCTAATGCGTTTATGCTCACGATAATCAACGAAAGTCCTGAAAAGGTCAATAAGAATAAAAATTGTAAGAACGCCAACAACTACGTCGATGAAATTTATATGGATGAAATTACCGCCAAGAAGTTCATATATAATATATCCAACATCATATATAATTTTTAGTAATCCTACAATTATTGCTATTATTAGTATATAAAGGACGGAAAAAGTGACATACCTTATAACTGTATCAAATACTTCATCATGATCTATCATGTTTCCCTTCACGCCCAAATTAGACTATTAGTAATTGGAATGGCATCGATATAACATGTTTGCTCTAAAATATCAATGTTAGCTATTAAGAGAAAGAAAAGGTGCCTTTGTAAAATTCCTCATAGAATAATTTCTAAAGAAATATGCCTGTCCATATTGAATTAGTAACTTGAATCTGGTCCTTTAACCTAATGCAGTTTCAACTTGTTTTTCATGGTCGTATAAGTCCAGATCTAATACCTTAATCTTGTATGGGTAAATAATCAAAAAACCTATATAAAAGGATTAAGGCCTATTACTTGTAGTAGAAAGCCCCGGGCGTGATTTGAACACGCGACCTAGTGATTACAAGTCACTCGCTCTGCCAGGCTGAGCCACCGAGGCGCTTATGTTACCGAATGCAACCCATAGATAGCATAATGGCACATAAATTTTATGGCTGGTTGCGCTATATCTAACTCCTATGTGGCAGGAAATGGCAAGAATCGGGAAAAAACTCGTGGATCACGGGCTGGTTGAGTCTCATTTTGGAAATATAAGTGTACGTCGGGGCAACAGCATGGTGATAACCCGCAGTGGATGCCCGCTTGATGAGATATGTGAGGAAAATGTGGTAGAGGTGCCCATCAATACCACCTGTGAATTTGACAATCTCGCTTCATCGGAAACCCGGGTACATCGGCGTATCTATCAGGAGACCGATGCCGGATGCATCGTACATGGCCACTGTCCCTTTGCCGTAGTCATGTCACTGCTGGATGAATCGGGCAGTATCGAACCACTGGACAGTGAAGGTGTATGTTTCCTCGGGCCGGTGCCTGTAGTGGAGGGGGCTATCGGCAGTGAAGAACTCGCCACAAACTCCGCTGCGGCCCTTTCAGAATCCGGTGGTATTATTGTCAAAAGTCATGGCACCATATCTAAAGGAAAAACTCTGGACCATGCCTACATCAACACCACCCAGATAGAGCACACCTGCAAGGTACGTTATTACTACGATCTTGCTAAAAGTTCCTTGTGAAAGTAAAATATTAAATCATGGAAGGACAACTAAAGGGACTATACAATGACCCTGGACCGCTTCAGGCCTGTTTTTGCAGGCCCCATATCAAGACTTGCAAAAATATTTGCAGACACGGGCATAACCCCCAACCAGGTAACACTTGCTTCCCTGCTTTTTTCCGTAGCTGCAGGATTGTGCTATGCCTTGGGAGCGACCAACATTTTTTTGGTAGGTGCGGCACTCATATTCGTGTTCCTCAACTCTCTCTTTGACGCACTGGACGGCAGCATGGCCCGCTATCTTCTCACAAACGACAAGGCCGGGGATTTCCTTGACCATGTGGTCGATCGCTATGCAGATGTCTTTATTGTTGGCGGTCTGATCTTCGGGGGATATGCAGGCTGGAGTATTGGCCTGTTCACAATGGTGGGCATCCTTCTCACAAGTTATCTCGGTACCCAGGCCCAGGCACTATCCATCGGTCGCTTCTATGGTGGAATTATGGGCCGTGCGGACCGTCTTGTACTGATCATGGTTGCCTCACTTTTACACATAATCTATCCACAGGCTATATTTGGCTACACCATGCTTGGCTGGTCTCTTATCCTTATAGGCATAGGTTCTCATCTAACCGCCCTGCAGCGCATACACTTTATTCGCATACGTCTGGGCTGAAACAGACGCATGATTTAAATTACTCCCTGTAATTGGTTATCCTCATGAAAAAATACGAATACATCGAACATACCGCAGATGCGAGGTTCAAAGCCTTTGGGGCCACCGCAGAAGAAGCCTTCGCAAATGCCGCAGAGGCAATGTTTAATGTTATGATCGATACTTCCGGCATTGAGCCACAGATTACTGAGTATATTGAATTACAGGCACCTGATATGGAAAATCTCCTTGTGGACTGGCTTTCTGAACTTCTTTATCTCTTTGAGGTTAATATGGTTGTATTCAGTAGATTTGAAGTGTTTGCGATTGAGAAAAAAGGCCTTGAATACCTACTTTCAGCAAAAGCAGAGGGTGAACCTCTGGATCTTGAAAAACACGTATTTGACACCGAAGTCAAAGCAGTAACATATAATGACCTTGGTGTACAAATTACATCACAAGGAGTTACGGTACGCATTACAGTGGATATATGAAAAGAGGATTCGATAGGATGGATACAGAAGGACCGGAAATAGAAGGACTTGAACGGATAGACAATGATATATGGCAAGTTCCCATGGGATATAAGCCCGGGATGAGGGTACCGGGCAGGATATATCTTTCAGATAAATTGTTCACCAATCTGGAAAAGGAAGCAGTGGACCAGGTAGCCAATGTGGCCACGCTGCCAGGAATACAGAAATTCTCAATGGCAATGCCCGATGCTCATGTAGGATATGGTTTCCCAATAGGGGGAGTTGCCGCTTTTGATGCCGAGGAAGGTGTCATCAGTCCCGGAGGCGTGGGCTTTGATATCAACTGTGGTGTACGCCTGATCCGGTCCAATCTGGTAAAATCCGATGTGGACGGTAAAATCAATGCCCTGCTTGATTCCCTATTCAAGGCCGTACCTTCGGGTGTGGGTTCCAAAAGCCGAATACGGGCATCGGAAAGTGAACTTGAAGCAATCTTCACCCAAGGCTCCCGCTGGGCTGTGGAGCAGGGGTATGGTGTAGAAGCTGATCTCACCCACTGTGAGGGTGAAGGCTGCATTGAAGGAGGCGACCCTGCACAGGTCAGCGCCAAAGCCCGCAAAAGAGGCAGGCCGCAGCTTGGAACCCTGGGAAGCGGCAATCATTTCCTGGAATTACAGTATGTGGATGAGATATATGATCCGGTCGCGGCTGAAGCTTTTAATCTCAAACAGGGCCAGCTTACTTTCATGATCCATTGCGGATCACGGGGTGCGGGTCATCAGGTATGCACCGACCACCTGCGCAATCTCACCCGTGCAGTGGAGAAATACAAAATTAACCTGCCTGACAAACAGCTTGCCTGTGCACCGGCACAATCAGAAGAAGCACAGGCCTATTTCTGTGCAATGGCCTCAGCAGCCAACTATGCCTGGACCAACCGCCAAATCATAATGCACCACTGTCGTGAAGTGTTCGAACAACAAATGAATATGGATGCAGATGAATTGGGTCTGAATCTGGTCTATGATGTGGCCCACAATGTCGCCAAACTGGAAGAACATGATGTAGACGGTGGAAAAAAACAGGTTTATGTACATCGCAAGGGTGCCACCCGTGCTTTTCCTGCAGGCCATCCCGATGTTCCACAGGCATACAGGGATGTAGGTCAGCCAGTGCTTATCCCGGGCAGTATGGGCACTCCTTCCTATGTGCTCTGCGGTAAGCAGGCAGCAATGGATGTATCCTTTGGAAGCGCCTGTCATGGTGCCGGCAGGATAATGAGTCGCTCCGGTGCGAAACGCACTTTCAGGGGAGAACAGATTCAAAAAGACCTCAGTGGCCAGGGCATCTCTGTCAGGGCAGCCCACCCGTCGGTCATTGCCGAAGAAGCACCCGGGGTTTACAAATCCAGCAGTGAGGTGGTGGATGTTGTTGACAGGCTTGGTATTGCAGGCAAGGTCGCCAAACTCATGCCTCTGGGTGTTGTAAAAGGTTAAAATTGAGAGAATATGAGGAAGGGAACACATTGTTTGAGGGGATGAATGGTTTTGCTTGGTTACAGTAATTCTGTATTAAACCATATGACAGGTTCCGCTTCCTCATATTCCAATGG
>JASMTL010000046.1:0-11182 GCA_041694315.1 Methanosarcinaceae archaeon
TGAGGTCAAGAAAGAGCTTGGTTTGTTATGAGTTACGCTGTAATCTATACAAACAAATCACTGAAACAATTGAAAAAACTATCTAAGACTGTAAGTGAGAGCATAATCAGTTCAATAGACGAATTAAAAAACGATCCATATTGTAACATAAAAAAATTGAAAGGCATAGGTAAACAACCTCTATATTCTCACCGGGTTGGGGAATATAGAGTCATCTTGACTATCGAAAACAATAGAATGCTAATATTTATTGTAGAAGTTGGGGATCGTAAAACAATCTATCGGAAATATCAATCTTGAGATGATTTCCTCTAGGTCCGGACAACACTCGTTTGTAATCGATAAAATCTCATAATTTTGTCAAACACAGTCGGTGAACCACCATCCTATAAATAGGGTGGCTTCCTGCTTCATCCCTTGAACCATTGTTCACAAGTCCACAGGCTTTTCCCGTAGTCCCTACGGTGCTTCAAATGCCTATTAAATTCTGCTTATTTAAAGCAAACTTCTTAATATTGATTGCAGCATTTACATCTCTATCGTGTTTTGTACCACAATCAGGACATTGCCAGTTACGGTCTGCAAGTTAAGAGCAGGAAAATATCCTGCTCAATTTTATCGATTGCTTTTTTGTCTCGTTATCATTGCCGCACCGGCAATCAGTGTTATAGCAAACAAAGCAGTAAAT
The DNA here is from genome assembly GCA_041694315.1 of Methanosarcinaceae archaeon. Classification (GTDB taxonomy): domain Archaea; phylum Halobacteriota; class Methanosarcinia; order Methanosarcinales; family Methanosarcinaceae; genus Methanohalophilus. The sequence continues at coordinate 689 of JASMTL010000046.1, forward strand.
CCCGGTGTCTGAGATTTTTCTTCTGTTTGTGTGGGGTTTTCATCGACAGAAAGTTGTTCATTCTCTTCAGCAATCGGTTCTTCAAGCGGGCAGTAAGGATAGTCGACAATAAGATTACCACAGAGCCTGTATTTTGTAATTTTTCGTGGAAGATAGGTTGACACAACATAGCCTAAGCCAGAATATTTTTTCTAAAGCATAGATATTATTATATAATTTAAGTATTAAATGTTAGAATATGTATTATCAGATTTTTCTTTAACCTCTATTTTCTCAAATTACTAAAAAAATAAGGCGATCAAATGAGAATCCCTCCAATTCTTCTGATTTTAACCATTATGATGGTTGGTACTGCAGGTGCAAATACATTAAATGTGACTGATGAAAGCACCATTAATAATTATACAACTATACAATACGCTGTAGCTAATGCTACATCTGGAGACACCATCTTTGTTTATCCGGGAACCTATAATGAGAATGTGGTTGTAAATAAGGAACTTAATATTACTTCTGTAGATGGCCCTTTGGTAACTAATGTCACCGCAGCTAATTCATATGACAATGTATTTTATATTAATGCTGATAATGTGGCAGTTAATGGTTTCAATATAAGCGGTGCTACCGGTGATGGCTTTGATAATCTATATGCAGGTATTTTTATCTATCAAGGAAATAATTGCAATATAAGCAATAACATCTTGCCATACAATCAATATGGAATTTATTCTCATTCTTCCAGCAATAATAATTTGATTGGAAATTTCTTATACGATAATATAGAATCAGGCATTTCCCTGAGATATTCTTATAATAACACTTTTTCTTCCAATAAATTTTCATCAAATAATCGTGGTGTCGATTTATACTACTCGAGTAACAATATTTTGATCGACAATAATATTTCTAACAATCGCGTAAATGGTATTTATTTGGGCGGAACATCTGGCCCAGATGCATGTGATAACAATAATATTACAGGCAACAATGTAGAACATAACGGGGCTGGTGTATCTGCTGGCTCAGGAATCTATATGTATGGATCTCCAAACGATGGACCTACAGGCAATACCATATACAATAATAATCTCAATAATGCTAGAAACTTTAGAAATGTTGGAACAATTACTGGTAACTTTTGGAACATCTCCAAAACCGATGGTCCAAATATAATAGGCGGACCTTACATCGGAGGCAACTACTGGGCTGCCCCGGAAGGCACCGGTTTCAGTCAGGTAAACACAGATTCCAATGGTGATGGTTTTTGCGAGACTCCTTACACGATACACGAGGTGCAGAACAATTACGACTATCTGCCCCTTGCCGGTGACAATAAAGAACCATCCGTAGTCCCTATTACTCCTCCTGCGGATAAAAGAATTGGACCCGGTCATTTGCTTGAATTTAATGTTTCAGTAGAGGACGGCTCTGAGCTTTCCTCCGTGGTGATCAATGTCTCCAGTATAAATAATACAATAAATGAAATTCCTCTCTCCAATGTTAGTGGCTACTGGGTAAACAACATAACAGTGGATGCAATCGCCGATGGAGTGTACAATCTCAGTATCAATGCAACCGATATGTATGGAAACTCCAACACTTCCGTGGACATATCTGTAGTCAGGGATTCCTTTGTCACAGTTGGTGGAGATGATAAGGAATATACAAAGATACAGGATGCTATCAATAATACCTATGATGGAGATACAATTCAGGTTTTCCCTGGAACTTATGAGGAAAATCTGATTGTAGATAAAGGACTGAATATTCAGTCAGCATCAGGTGATCCTTGCGAAACTGTAATCAAAGCAGCCACGTCATCACAGGTTATACGAATAACTCCGGAATATGGATCTCAAAGCAGTTTTACCATCAGTGGCTTTACGATAGACGGGAATGATACCTCATATGAAGGCTTAAGTTTATATTCTAATTTGAAAGAAGTTTCACCTGCAAATTCTAATTTCACATTTACAGATAATGTGATCACAAATGTTAGCAGTACAGCCTTGACTGTAATCGGCTTAAATGAAGTCCATATTCTGAACAATAATATTACAGATATTGGTTATGCGGGAATCATTGCCAGAAACATAAATGGTCTCGAGATAAACAATAACTCATTAACCAACATTAGTAGCCGTTCTCTTGAGTCTTATAGTCCTGATTCTGTTGATGTTGCAGCAAGAGGTATGGCTGCAAGTATTAGTGTTTCAGGTGTATATGAAATCAATATTAAGGATAACGTTATTCAGAACTGTGGATCAGATGGGATCTCTATCTATCCTATCAACGACATTTATGTTCAAGGACAGGAAACATATCATGAATACGCTCAATCCATAAGTGTAAATGGAAATGAAATACATGGTGTTGAGTATAATGGTATTTCAATAGAGGGTGATAGCATTATCTCTAAAGATATTTCTGAGCCTGCTGCTTATACCCTCACTATAAATGATAATGTTATAAAATCCCGTTATTCTGGTATATATGTTGAAGATACTAAAAGTATAGAATGTATTGATATAACTAATAACGATATCAATAGTACTGGTTCTATTGAAACCAGATTATCTTCAAGATATCTGACTTCCGGAATTTTGATCGAAGGAGAAATGATAGGTGTAGGCGTATCTGAGGAATCAACACCTGATACTTCTATGAAGGAAGTTTCTATAAATAACAATTCTATAAATAGAAACATCTTCGGAATTTTAGTATTAGGCATACCATCTCCTCAAATACAAGACAATTTTATTAGTTCTTCTGTTGGAGGAATCGGATATGGTTTTAATTCGGAAATAGGCCAACATCCTGTAATTGCAAAAAATCATATATATAACACTTCTTATGGAATTGATATTTTAGGAATTACAAATCTTTCCATTTCAGACAATACAATAAATGAATTTACTGAAGTCGGTATTGGCTGTGAATTTACACAAAATACTTCCTTAAATGGCAATATCATAAACGTTGGTTCTGAAGGAGGAGAAGGTACAGGAATCCAGGTTTCCCAGAGTGAAAATGCCACAATCAAAGACAATAGTATCAAAGATGCACGTTATGGCCTATACTTTGAAGATTCAGCAAACAGATACAATTCAATTGCCATGGCAACAGATGCAGAGATTTCCATAAGCCGTCCCCCCTCCTTTTCAATAAAGAACTCTACTGTTAGCGGGAACACTATTTCAAACAATGGTGCTGGCGGTATATATCTGGAATATGCAGAGAACAATACCTTCTATAACAATTACCTGAACAATATCAATAACACCGTTTTTGGTGAAGGTGTGAGTAATAACACCTGGAATACTACAGTTGCTGCAGGACCCAATATTATAGGTGGGTCCCGCATTGGTGGCAACTTCTGGGCAACTCCGCAGGGAGATGGATTCAGTCAGGTAAATGTTGATACCACAAGCAATGGATTTTGTAATAATCCCAGGGGATCGTATAATATTTCAGGTTCCGGTCAGTATGATTATCTTCCCCTTGCCGCTACAACAGAATCCAAAGAGGCTAGCAGTTCCGGTGGTCGTGCCTATGTGGGTCCAAGTATGCCTGCAGAAGATGTCAAGGGAAGTGATTCTGCTATAAAACGTATCCTGGCAGATTCAAATGTAGAATATGATTTCCCTGATGGTGAAGGACCTGTACTCGGAATCAGTTTTAATGCAAAGGATGACAAAGGCACTGTTGTGGCAAAGGTACAGGTACTCAAAGACAAACCAGATGATGTGGATGATCCAACCGGTAATTCCTACCAGTTAATGAGTATCACTGTTGGCAATGAAGGTACGATCTCAGATGAAAATGCTGACAATATCCTGATCAAATTTAAGGTCAGCAAGGAATGGATTGAGGAGAACGATATCGATCCGTCCACAATCCGTATGACCAGATTCCATGATGGAGAATGGCAGGACCTTCCGAGTGATTCAGTCGGAGAAGATGACGAATACTTCTACTTCACAGCCGAGACTCCCGGATTCTCTGTATTCAGCATTGTTGGAGATGAATACAAAGAAGTGATTGAAGAACCGATTGCTGAGGAACCTGAAGGTGAAGAAGTAGCAGATGAACCTGCAGCTGAGAGTGCTCAGACACCCGGGTTTACCGCCATGATTGCAGTGGCTTTGATTGCAAGTGCAGCACTGATAATGCGAAAGAGATTGTAAGGATTACGAGTGACGGGGGGGTGCAGGAGCAGGAAAAGCCTATTGTCATGGAGGTATGTTGGAAATGCCTTATGGTCGGAGGCTCCTGCTCTAAAAGTTGAAATGGCACTAAAGAAAATATTCTTTTAGAGATTAGAGTATGAGCAGCCGATCAAGCCATCCATAACCTTTTCCGCGGAGCATAATTTCCAGAACATACACATTATTGTTTTCTACATGGTAAATCGCTCTGTATTCACCGATTCGTAAACGATAAAGATCTCTTTTACCTTTTGTACCTTTCAACTTTTTCACATCGCCTTCAACGGGCAAATTTCCAAGGACTTTCAACCCTTCAACAATTTTTTGTTTTGTATGTGGGTCAAGGGAATTCAGATACTTTACGGCTTCTGAATGTATGTTTACATTATACTCCAAATTAGATCAGCCTCAAATTTCGTTAATTGAAACAAACTGATCCTTTTCTTCTAGGCGCTTGTACATCCGATCCATGAATTCCTCCCTGTCAATCGAATCCATCATACGTGTAAGGATATCGCTATATGTCTCCCCTTTATGACCATAATTTTTCAGCCTGTCTCTAATTGGTTTTGTTGTGGGGATAGTCGTCGCCTGGTTAATATGTGTACTCATGTGTCCGAACTCCTATTATTCTATCCATATTTTTTTACGCCATTTGTACTAGTTATGGCTAGAATACAATTATTATAAGTAACTTATATTATTTATATTTAGTTAATCACATCTTATAATTACACATAATTCTGGATGGATACTCCTATCCTATCTACTATTAAGAAATGCATTCCTCTCCTACTTTACGGAAAGAGGCTCCTGCTCTAAAAGTTGAAAATGACATTAAGTGAACTACCAACCCATGAATAGGGTGGTAGTTCACAGGGATAACTATAATTATGTATAGATAAAGAATAATCTATGATAAAAGAACAGAGGAAGAAAAATGAGTGCATTTGCATTGAAAATACCTGATGATGTTGTAGATGCGATTCATTTGCCCCCCGGGGATTTGGATCGGGAACTTCACAAAGAAATTTCTTTGGCATTGTATCAACGTGGTATACTTTCATCCGGTAAAGCCTGTGCTCTTGCCGGGATGACCCGGTGGGAGTTCGAGGAACTTTTGGGGCGACATGGAATTTCCCGTCACTATACTGAACAAAATTTGGATGAAGATCTTGATTATGTCCGAAGCCATCAGTGATTCATCAACTTTGATCCTCAGCTTTGTACGCCTGTCTGATTTCTCCCTGGTGTTCTTTGATCAGGAGTTTGATTTCATCCAACCTTGGCGGGACTTTTTCTGATTTACTCATATTTTCAGTTCCTTGTGAGAGATAAGTGTATTTTTGATGAAATGAAGATCTTCCCCAATTGCTCTTAACTCACACATATATTTCTCAAGGGTCGAGCTTTTCAGACACAGTTAGAAATTAGTTTGTAATTATAAATAAGTAATACGGCCCACTCCAAAATCACGAAAATATTAAACAGGAAACCCACTCACTTTAGGCATGGGAGTATGTCAGTTCTTTAACGGAAGAGTGAACGTAAAGGTGCTTCCAGCCCCTTCCTCACTTTCAACCCGTATCTCCCCGTCATGCATCTCCACATATTTTTTGACCAGAGAAAGTCCCAATCCCGTTCCTTCATATTCTTTGCTAGAAGAAGAATTGACCTGTTTGAAAGGGTCAAATATATCCTCAAGTTTTTCTGCAGGAATACCAATACCGGTATCTACAACTGAGATTCGGGCAGTATCATCACCAGTGCTCAAATAGATCTTCACTTCCCCCTTTTCAGGTGTGAATTTGATTGCATTACTGAATAAATTATGGAGAATCTGTTTGAATTTAACCCTGTCAGCCCAAACTTCAGCAATTGCAGAGTTATTGATAAACCGGATATCAATAGATTTTTTCATTGCCAGGGGTTTGACCAATCCAATAACATCATCAATCGTTTCTGGCAGGTTGACCATTTCAGGTTCATATTCCATCCTGCCGGCTTCAACCTTTGAAATATCAAGAATGCTATTAATCAGTTCCAGTAAATGCTCCCCACTGTTGAGAATATTATGTGAATATTTCAATTCCTTTTCATTCAGATTCCCGGAAAGGTTTTGATTCAATATCTGAGAATAACCAATTATGGAATTAAGGGGTGTTCTTAATTCATGACTCATATTTGCAAGGAATTCCGATTTGGTACGATTTGCCTGCTCTGCAAGGACCTTTGATTGAATTATAGCATTTTCAGCCATTTTGCGATCCGTAATATCAATATGAGTACCCGTCATCCGTTTGGGGTTTCCATCCCTGCTCCATTCAACAACAAGCCCACGGGTTTCTATCCACACCCAGTGACCCTTTTTATGTTTCATACGCAGCTGGCACTCATAATTTTCAGTTTCACCTGCTAAATGTTTGTTTAACAATTCTTCAGCCCGCTTGTAATCCCGGGGATGAGTCAGGTCAATCCATGTCTGAATATCAGGTTTAAGTTCATCAGGATTATGTCCGACAATTTCAGCCCACCTTTCATCAAAAAATGCCTTTCCTGTCTGCACATCCCAATCCCATATTCCTGCTCTGGCACCTTTCAATGCAAGGTCCAGTCGCTCTTCACTTTGTCTAACTTTTTCTTCAGCCAGTTTGCGCTTTGTTATATCCTGCACGTGGATGAGATAACCATCCATACAATCCGTGCAAAGGGCAGATATTTTCACATTTACATGGATAATACCTGAGCGGCTTGTTTTATACAAGTCAAGTTTTTTGACCAATTCAAAATCAAAAACGGTTTCGTACTCGACCGTTTGCCCTGCAAGTAACTGTTCTCTTGTATCATCCGGTAAATTCGGGTCGTCAAAAAGATTGAAACCTTTAACCTCTGCAACATCAGATATACCAAAAAGTTCCAAACACGAAGTATTTGCATCGATTAAATGTCCTTCAGAATCGTAAATTTCAAGGGGGATAGGAGATTCTGAATAAATTTCCCTGAATCTCTTTTCACTTATTTTTAGTGCTCTTTCCATAGCTCTGCGGTCGGTGATATCCAGAATACTGACCAGAACACTGGGTTCTTCTCCATCTATAGAGAGAAGATCAGTCGAAACAAGCAAAGTCATCTCTTTTTCATTTCCATCTACTGAAAATGGAAGTGTGACCTCCGCCATATAATGGGGATTGCCTGTTTCAAAAGTGTCCAGTACTGTGTTTCGCACAATACATTCCCCGCAGTAAGGACCATATCCACAACCCTTTGGATCGTCAAGATGATGCAGACATCTTAAGGCTTCACCAACCCTCAAACCTATCAGATTGCTTGCAGAGGAATCGGCGAATTTTGTTCCATAGTCATTTATTTTTATAATTCGCCTCTTCTTATCCATTAACAACATAACTACTGGAGCATTTTTGTATATAGCGGCAAGTTCATCTTCACTTCTTCTTAAATTCTCTTCCGCAATTTTGCGTTCAGTTATATCATAGGATATGCCAACTATACCCGTCATCTCTCCATTATCATCTACAATTGGAGTATCGGTCACATGGGCTAAAAATTCCGTTCCGTCGGTTCTATAGACTCTAAACTCTCCTTTCCAGCTTCTGCCTTTGGAAAGTTCATTCATTATTTCCCTGGCTTGTTCCCTTGTGTTTGTTGCAGGAGTTACGTTTACAATATTTGATCCCCTAACCTCTTCAAACCTGCACCCATACAACTCCTCAGCGGCTTTATTCATATACTCGATATAACCTTGAGGATCGGTGGCAATAACGGCTTCCCCCACAGAATTCAACATATGAGCCTTCCGTTTTACGTTCTCTTCGGCGAGTTTGCGCTCGGTTATATCTATGTGTTGCAATAGGACACTTGTGGGAACAGTTTTTGAAAGAGGAGTGGCTTTCAACAAAAACCAGCGTTGTTTTTCCGGGCTGTGGCATGGGTATTCCAGTTTAAAAGTTCGCTTTCTGCCATAGATAACGTCCTCTATGCCTGCTAATGCAATTCCGGCTTCATCTGAGTTTTCACCCGTTGCTTTTTCGCATACCTTCAGATAATTGATACCCTCACTGCACTCCTGCGGGTTCAAACCGTTATCTTTTGCAAATTGCTTCCAGCTCTTATTGGCATAGGATATTATTCCATCTGGAGATATTATTGCGATATTATCTTCCCATAGATCAAACAATTCTCTTTCCACATAATCCCGGCTGAATGTTGTTTAGTACAATAGAAGTAATGATATGTAATAGAGTATAATTGCTGAGCCTTTAGCATCCCACTGGAGCGAAAATTCAATAAGAATTAAATTTTTTACAATGAAACGCCGAAGGTGTAAGCACCACCTTAACCCTGAATATGTATGTGCTCAATTATATTTTTTCACTTATAATTCTAATGGTGCTGTCAAAATGTCCTTCAGCTGGATATTTTAGGACTTTGATATATGTAAAGTGTAACCATCAGTAAAAAGGGCAAATTAAAGTTACCAGCACATCTATAATTCAAGGTATGTTAAAGCAGCTATTTTTGTGTATGAGAACAAATTGAGATTCTAAAATCTCCACGAACTTCACATATGAAAAGGTCTGCCCTGCATCCGCAATTATAAATTTATTCTACATGTGGTGTTGAAAAATCAGTATCACACCGAATTACCCTCTATAGTTTCGGAAAAAGCCGGATTTACACTTATTCCCCCTGCACAGACATAAAATTAATATCCAAACAGCCGCCATCAAACACCTATGCAAACAATTCTCATCACAGGCGGGCTGGGCCAGGTCGGCTCGTACCTGACCGACCGCTTCTGCCATGACAACAGGGTAATCGTGCTGGACAACACGTCTTCTCCCTGCAGACACGAAGTACCTCCCGGCGTACAGCTGGTAATCGGCGACATTCAGGGTCCGGAGGTTGTGCGGCTGGTCGGGCAGGCCGATGTGGTCATCCACACCGCGGCCCAGATCGATGTCAACCGCTCCATGAAGCAGCCTCTCTTTGACTGTGAGAACAATGTCCTCGGTACTCTCAACTTGCTTGAAGCGGCCCGCCAGACCAGCTTAAAACGCTTTGTTTACTTCAGTTCCGCTGCGGTCTACGGGGAAACGGTACAGATACCCGTCAGTGAAAACCATTCCACACACCCCCTCTCTCCCTACGGGGTAAGCAAACTTACAGGGGAACAATACGCGCTGATGTATCACCGCGCCTTCAACCTGCTCGTAGCAGTGCTGCGTCCCTTCAACATCTACAGTCCCCGTCAGGACCCTTCCAATCCCTATTCCGGCGTTATCACCAAATTCATTGAACGCACAAAGACCGGCCAGTCTCCGCTCATCTTCGGCGACGGTGAGCAGACCCGCGACTTCATCTCAGTACATGATATTGTGGATCTGGTAGAACTGCTGGTTGAAAAAGAGGAAGCCATCGGTAAAGTCTTCAATGCCGGTACCGGCAAACAGACCACGGTCAACCGGTTGGCTGAAACAGTACTTAATGTCTTTGACAGTGATCTGCCTCTGGAATACCGGCAGGCCAGGGCCGGAGACATCCGCCACAGCGTGGCTGACATCGGTGCTGCAAAAACACTGGGTTTTGTCCCGAAAGTCTCTCTGGAGGATGGGCTGGCCGAATTTGCGGAGAAATGTGAATTTTAAAAGAAGTTCCGAGTAATGAGGTGGGAAGAGGGGAGAAAGTTCATTGTCGGGAAGTAAGTCAGCATTGGTGAACCTGCAATGCTTGCATTGATACTCTGACAGAGGAATTTATTTGAAATGAGCAGGGATGCCTGCTTAAGTTGCTATTTTTTAGGATTTTCTGTTTCGTTGCATTCAAATTTTGACATCATTTATGTAGTATTTGTAGTTTCCATTTTTTATATTTACTTCTTTCACAGTAAAAGCCACAGAGGCATCTCCAGAACCTGTCCCACTAATTGTAATCTCATCTCCCACGGTCGGATTTTCAGGAGTAACTTCAAAGGCAGAGGCTGTGGAAATTCCCAGTATCAGGGTGATAAACAGTAATAATATGCATTTATGTAATCGTTTCAATAGTGAACACCTATTTTATATTCTTACGTACTCATATTTCTACTTCCATTTTACATTTATGCTTGACAAAAAACTATCGGGTCTTTGTAGTTCACAGACCAAACCCTAATATCAATTGGAAGCATCACACTTTACAGAAAATGATACCAGAGGATACTGAAATGGATGTAAAAAAGGCCGTGATACCGGTGGCGGGGCTGGGGACCCGTTTCCTGCCGGTTACA
>JASMTL010000047.1:0-9431 GCA_041694315.1 Methanosarcinaceae archaeon
GCTATAAGTTCACCTGAAGCACTGGCTATTATTGATGTTGCAGAAACCATACAATCCCGGCTGGTTACAAGTGCAAGCATACATGCCTGCGGAACAATTGATTCGGCTACAAATTCTTCATCTACAAAAGAAATATTGTGGGCTTCAAATATTTCTTCCCTCGCGGTTTCGCGTAATATGCAACATTCTACAGCAAAATACTACCACAACCTTGCAGGGTGCTGTACTGATATGATGTTTTATGAAACCGCAGCTCAGGCCATAGGCGATACAGTTTGCGGCAGAGAAATGTTGATTGGACCTCTCGGAGGCAAAGGGGAAAAAGTTGATCATTCGACTGGTCTGGAATCAAGATTTATGGGTGAGGTTAGCAAGATGGCCCTGAATCTAGATCTGGCAGAGGCAAATGAAATTATTGAAATGCTCTATTCTAAATATGTAGACCGACTTTCAGATGCCCCGGAGGGGAAAGATTTCGAATTGTGCTATGATGTGAATTCGAAATACGAAATGAAACCAAATGATGAATATATGAATATGTATTCTGGAATTATTGGAGAAATTGATGAATATTATAAAAATTTATTTTGAAAGGAATAGATAAAATTCCTTTATCAAATGTACTTTTTTTATCTTCTGATATGAATTACCAAAGCGATTAATGACTACTGTACAAATCGAAGTTACATGACAACATGAGTCCCATTGGATTCATGGCATACGCAAAACAGGGTTGTTGGGAAAAAGAGAAAAAGTGGTGCCGCAAGTGCTGCGGCGCGGCGGGTGTTAAAGATTAATTGAATCTAACATCCTGGTTAATGATTAGCTGGTCAGATGGTACGTCAATGAATTTGACATTTACACTTTCATTAAAGTCATTTCCAGCAGTTCCATTACCAATCTCAAATGTATCACCTACTGCAAATTCCCCATCTGTTATAGTATAGCTAATAGGTGATATTTCTGTGCCATCAGATTTCTTGTAAACTTTGACATCCATGGATGTATTATAGATAACATCTCCGCCCTGATGGGTCACCGAAATGTTACCATCATTTGGACTCATCTTTATACTTGCCTGTGGTGCTGTCTCAGGACTGCCAAGTCCGAATACGAACGCTGCTATAACCGCTGCGAGGATGACAGTAATGGCGACCATCAGAATGACACCAATGACCGGGGATACTGCATCGTCTTTTTTAAACATTTCTGGAATCTGCATTAAATCTCTCCTTTTCAGTCTTTCTTATTCTTTTTCTGCACGACCTTCTCCAGCTTGCGAGTCCACATTTCATCATCCATGTCAGTGTACTCACACTCGAGGTAATGTTGCACTGCAATACTGAGGGCATCCTTGGTAGAAGTTTCATTGCTTTTCTTCTTCAGTGCCGCGAGCTGCTCGTCAGTCAGTACAGTTTGAGCATGTACAATTTTCATTTATTACACTCTCCATATATAAATTGTGAGTATCGGTTCAGGTTCCTTCTCATTATGATAATAATGAGATTATGCTATAAGAGGTTTGCTAGCGAAAAAAGCGAGAGGCGTACAAAGGTGTAAATAAAATGATATTGCGGCAACTTAGCCGCATTATCCTGTCAACTAAGTTTCAGATCAGGTTACTATCTTATCCAGCTGTTCTGTTTCGATGGCCCTTCTGACCTCGTAAGCCACCCTGCGTCCCGTGCTCATGGGTTTTCTCCACAGGGTATTGGCATAGGGGTGGCCCACGGACATGTGCACATTGGTACCGCCGCCAACCCGGGGTGCCACATCGTAGATGTAGAAGTTCAGGTCCTTGTCCACGCAGGTCTGCAGGCAGAATGGACCGATTACACCGGGGTCATAGTATTTCCTGGAAGCATCCACATACATTTCCGCCAGTTCGAACACCTTCTCCAGCAGGGATTCCCTCAGGGTTGCAGTATTGTGCCCGCAAACCGTATACTCGGGTGTCAACTGGTGCTCTGCCAGAGCCATCTGCTGGGGAGCGGGCAGCCTCACATGGCCGTCCAGGCTCGTCTCGAATCTCCAGTCAATGCCCAGCAACTCGATCGGGTTCATTTCCTCTTCAAGCGGGGAATAGAACAGGTCAAAATTGAACACCGGCCCGATAACATAGCGCTCAATACGTGCCTCTGCAAGCCCATTCCGGGTGATGACTCCCTGTTTGATCAGGGATTCGGATTTTTCAAGATATTCCTCATAACTTGAAGCCGTAAAGAATCCGCGCTCCAGTTTTTTCACAGCATGAGGCAGTTTGACAATACAGAGTTCATCGATATCCTGCGGATCACCGATCTTCTCCGGGAAAGGCATTCCCGCTTTTTCCAGAAGCCAGTAATAATCCTTCTCCAGTCCCCTTTCCTCACTGCGCAACATGTTCCGGCTGCCCACAAGCGGAACCGCGAAATCATTCTCGATCTCATCGATTCCACAGTAGGAAGTAAAGGAGCGGTTGGGAATGAAAAGCACATCATTGTCCACAAGGCTTTTCTGGTTTTTCTCAAGCAGGACCTCATCGAAATTATCATAGTTCACATAATCATCGACCACGCCACGTACGACATTGCCATTCTGATCCCTTTGGGCGCGGAAATAATCCGTATAGGTCTTTTCACGGCCCTTTTTGCATATAGCATGTGTGTGGAAACCCTCCTCTACAGCCCCGTCAAAAACATCAAGAGCCGAGTGGGAAGCTACTGTACCTATCCGGATATTGTCTGTATTATAATCATTAACTATATCGATAATCTCTTTCCTGTCAATCATGGAAAATCCTCGTGAATCTTTCTGGAACATAATCGGAATCTGCAATAAAAGATTTGTTGTAAACCCTCAGACAAAGGCAATGAACATGGGGGTCACGAATGTCTCGATCACTGATGCCACCAGCAAGAGAGGGGCTACAAAACGTATGAAAACAGCCACACCTGCTGTTATTTCCTGTTTTACCGATACTGCCTGGCCCCGCAGTTTGGCAAGAGTGGTCAATCCTATACGTACTCCGATAGCAACCGAGAGAAATATCATCGGCAGCTCGATCAAGCCATGGGGAATTATCGCCAGTAAAACATATGAAAGGCCCTCCTCAGCACCGGTCACATAAGCCACTGCACCCAGCACATAACCGTTATAGGCCAGGAATAAAAGAGGAATGAAACCTATACTCACACCCAGCAGGATAACCGCCAGGCTTTTCAGGGCATTGTTCAGGAAAATAAAGAGCATTATCTGCAGGGGAGAAAGTTCCTTGATGATATCCACCAGGCTTTGTAATTCCTCCAGGGACATGTCCGCTGAAGCAGGACTCATGGAAGTATAAATGTAACCCGCCAATGCTGAGATGAAAAATACCGCAATGGACAGGACAAAAAGGCTTTTCAGTGAAATAAAGTATCTCTGCAGGTCTTCAGCAACCAGAGAGCCGGGAAAAATATCATTGCGTTTCATTTCAGATACCCAGTGCCATCCTCAGTGTGTTTCTTGTAGCAGGAGACAATCCCAGTACAATAATAACCATCTTTACGAAAGTTCTTAAAGATATTGATTCTTCGCTATCGTTAAACTGGGTATCCAGCACATAGATCACCGGGATGAAGATCGCAAGTTTGAGGGGATACATCACAAGTGCCGTGCCTGTCAGATCGATCAGGTAGGAAGGCACAACATGTTTTTCATAATATCCCAGCATATCAATACCGATAAATGTGGAAGATGCATCCATTAAATGAACCCAGAGAATGGTGAAATTGAGCCTGTCTGTAATCAGGCCGATTCCCTGCCAGCGTGCCAGGCCGTAAATGGAAAAAGCAATCAATGTTCCTATCACCAGAATCAGGACAAGCGCATCGGGTCTTACAATATCCTCAAAATAGAGCAGGGCGTACAGGTTGAATAAAAACCACAAACCTCCTGCAGCGGCAAATGTCTTTTCCCAGTCGCCTACAACATCCAGGTCATAGAGTTTTTTGGATACTACCAGACAGGCAAGAGTCACAACAAAAACCACAAAATAGATGTTGGGAGTAATAAAGAGATATTTCAGGGGAGCACTGAAGACATTGGCATCCTCAAGCACCCTGAGGGACGAACCTGCCAGGATAAAGGGAATTATGGTCAAAATGAAGCGTTCATCCACTTCAACTTTCATCCGGTCAAGCAACTTTATAACACCAAAAACACATGCACCAAGAATCAGGGCCCATGTTAGTGTATTAACCGGGTTGTAACCACTATCATAGATAATGGGATCAATATAATACTTATTTACAAATTGCAAAATCTTATCAGTTAATGTATTCATCTATAAATCACAATCCGAAAAATCCCGTTGGGGCTAATATACAGAAGAATCCGGCTGGAAGCACAATTATAAAAGAGATAGATATAATATAAGTGTTTTTACAAATAAAAGCAGGGTAATTCAATTGAACGAACTCAAGAGCAACAAATGGATGCAACTTCCCCGGGACGTTCTGGTCGGCAGCAACATGTTAGGAAAGGTAGCCGATGTATGCAGTGATCTCAAACTCGGCCGCAATGCGCTGATCGTAACGGGCCAGAAAACCCGGGATATCGCAGGTATTAAGGTCGCAGAAGAACTTGAAGAAACCGGCAGGAGTGTCCAGATCCATGTCTCGGCCAGTGCTTCCATGGAAGAAGTGGAAAATGTCATGGAAATTGCCAGAGAAATGGATACAGATTTCCTGCTGGGAGTTGGCAGCGGCAAATCCATAGATGTAGCCAAACTGGCTGCTACCAGACACAATGTACCTTTCCTGAGCATACCCACAGCCGCTTCCCATGATGGCATCGTCTCGTCCAGGGCTTCCATAACACATAATGGTGAGACAGCCTCCATTCAGGCAAGTGCACCCATGGCAGTAATAGCCGACACCGAAGTCATCGCAAAAGCCCCATTCAGGTTACTTGCAGCAGGCTGTGGGGATATTATATCCAATTGTACAGCAGTACTTGATTGGCAACTGGCACACAGGTTGCAGAATGTTTCATTCAGTGAGTACTCTGCAGCTTTAGCCAGTATGACCGCAAACATTCTCATAGAATCCGCAGATTCCATAAAGCCTGAACTTGAAAGCTCGGTTCGGATGGTTGTCAAAGCCCTTGTATCAAGCGGGGTTGCCATGAGCATCGCAGGTTCATCCCGGCCTGCTTCGGGCTCGGAGCACATGTTCAGCCACGCATTAAGCCGCATCGCTCCAAATCCTGCCCTGCATGGAGAACAATGTGGTATCGGGACGATCATGATGATGTACCTGCATGGCGGGGACTGGCAGGAAATAAGGGATGCCCTCCGGATAATTGGTACTCCCACAACGGCCCATGAATTGGGCATCGAAGATAAATATATATTACAAGCGCTTGTTGAGTCTCATAAAATTAGGCCGGAAAGGTACACAATACTCGGGACCGGGATAACACCTGACGCAGCCGAGGTGGTGGCAAGGACCACCGGAGTAATTTCATGATTATTGATCATTACAGGTGATACTTATGGATGAAGAAGATACCATGATTACACTCATCGGAACTCAACTTGCCCGGGAAGGGGAAGAGTTCATATTTGAAGGGGAAGCTCCAGAATGCGAAAAATGCAAACTCAGGAATACATGCATGAATCTGGAAAAGGGACGCAAGTATGTAGTCCGGAAAGTAAGGACAAATACCCTGCACGAATGTTTTGTTCATGAACAAGGAGCATACGTGGTTGATGTTGCAAAAGCTCCGATCATTGCTGCCATTGATTCACGCAACGCTGTCCAGGGTTCCACTATCAGCTATAAGGAACCAAAATGTGACACAGATGACCAGGAATTGTACGACCTGTTCCACCCTGCAGGAATAAAAAATGGCGATAAATGTACAGTTGCAGAAGTCATGGGAAATATTGAAAGTGACCAATGCAGCGGATATAAGAAAGTCAGACTTAGGTTTTGAAAAATCCCTATATAATTTATAATGCGAGGGGCTAGAATGCCAGAAACTAGTGATAAACAGATATTTCATGAATTTTATACGGAAAAGCGATGGAACAACTGGCTTCAAAAAGTTGGAGAAAGCAATTTCAAGCTTGAAGAATCCGGGGATACTCCCGAGAATGATAGTGCTATTTTTGTGAACATGCAGGATGATGTGATCCTGGCATGCCTGAAGGTCATAGCTACCTGCCAGCGTGGAGAAAATTCTGTAGAAGAAACCCTTGATATCCTCTCCAGTATCGAAGAAATCGTTCTGAAAAAGGTAGATTCCATATCCGAAGACACCGATATGATGATCGAATCCCTTCAGAATTCTTTGCTGGCAACATTCGTCTCCTTCGAATGTTACCTGAACGGGGACTTTGATAAGGAATCAAAAATATCCGACCTCATAAAAAGTGCAGTCGAAGCCGAACATGATGAGGATTTCGAGGCCGCCCTGGGATATGTTGCAAGGATAGGTGCCCTTGTACTGGATGGCAAGGAACTTCCGGGCAAAGAAATGGAAGATATGCCCTATGGAATTGTTGCCGAATGGATGGACGGAATTGATTCCATAGAAGCCGCAATGGTAGGTACTGACAGTTACAAGGAAGACGATGGAGAATACGAAGTTGTCTGAAATCCAACCTTTTTGATCCCCTCCACCCTTATTTTTAATTAAAGTTCACCCTGCAAGATCGATCCGAATTATTTTTATGTAATCACTCATTCATAGGGAGTAACACAAACACCCTACGAAAGTAAGACTGGTGTTTTAATATGCATATTACACTGACAAAAAAGAGGTATTCCACATGAGTGAAAAAATAGGAATTCTAGCAATCGGACATGGAAGCAGACTACCCTACAACAAAGAAGTAGTTACAAACATTGCCAACACCATCGCAGAAAAACACCCTGAATATGTAATCCGTACAGGTTTCATGGAAAACTGCGGCCCCTCCGTAGAAGAAGCCATGAAAGAATTCGAGGGAACCGGAGTTACCAGGATTGCAGCAGTTCCCGTATTCCTCGCATCCGGCGTACACATCACCGAAGATATTCCTGAGATTCTCAAACTCGACCCCCAAACAAACGAAGGAAAATTTGAGGTCGATGGCAATGAAGTTCCCGTTGTTTACGGAAAACCCCTCGGTAACCACGAAATGCTTGCAGACCTTGTCTTTGAAAGGGCAAAGGAAGTAATCTGAAATAATTTATGAGACCACATGACAGCAGGGCAGAGACATTTTATAGTGCTTGACCTGAATCACGGTGGCCTGTTGATAAGCAGTAAACTTGTAGACCACGGATACAGAGTAACTGCAGTAGATGTTTACGGCACACTCCCAAAAGAAGCATTTTCGGACCTGCCTGCTGAAGTAGAGGTGGTTAGTAAGCCACCTCTGCCGGATAAAAACGCTATTATAATTGCACCGGTCCATCTGGATCCATCGTATCCTGTTCTTGCAAAAGCCAGATCACAGGGCAATACCATCTGTTCCCACCATACGATCACCGGGCAGATCCTGCATGAGAAAGGCATCTTCAGTCAAGCAAAAGTAATCGAAATCACCGGCGTTAAAGCCAAGACCAGCACTGCAACCCTTCTGGCCAGGATACTTTCCTTTAAAGAAAAAGTCATACTACATACAACCAGAGGTGTAGAATACCTATCAGAAAACCAACATCTCATGCTCCATAAAGGTCTCAGTATAACTCCTGCCAGTATACTTGAAGTTGTTAATATTGTCAAAGGGCAGGAAATTGATCCATCGGTTTATGTCCTGGAAGAATCCCTTGGCACGACTGGCATGGGGCAAATGGGAATACTCACAACACTCACCCCTGACTACAGGATCGCTTCAGACAGCAAATGGGCAAGTGAAGCCAAATGGCAGATAATGCAACATCCTGTTGTGGTAATGAACCAGCAGGACACCAGCCTCATAAAAAATAACGCAAAGACTGAGATCATAACATTTACTAACGGTAACCAAAAAGCCAATCTTATCAGCCGGATATCCGGGGAAACTATCAATATTATTTCTGATGGGAACAATATCGAATGCAAACTCCAGCCAGGTTATAATCCTGAAGAATATGCAATTGCTTTTGCCTCCAGTGCATGTGCCGGCCTGCAGGCAGGAGCAGACCCGCACGACATAAAGAGAACCTTCGAGGGATTTAGCGGTGTAAAGGGAAGAATGCGGCTAACAGAGTTTCGACAAAGAAGACTCATTGATAATTCCAGTTCCGGATTGGATATTGATTCAGCAAGAGCAGCCATTGAAATGGGACTGGCTAAATCTGCAAAAAATGTGCTGATTATCGGAGAGCATGCCGCACAGGTATGCGAAGGCTTCCCTCCGGAAAACGTCCAGATACTGCTTTCAGAATACAAACCGTTCCTTGACCATGTGATCCTGATAGGCAAACGCATGGAAAACTTAAGTTCACAGAATACCATTCACAGAAAAAACCTGCAGGAAGGCCTGGAATGTGCCCTTTCGTTAACCGACAGCGGTGACACCATTATATCCTGCGTTAAATGTTTCAGGTAAAAAAGAGGAGAAAAATGCAGCAGAAGAACCTTTCTATAATGCATCCCCGCCCGAGTTCCATAGTCGCGGCGCTGTACACTTTGAGAGACCTTAATGTAGAAGTCGCAATCCTCCACGGGCCACCGGGTTGTTCTTTCAAGCACGCAAGATTGCTGGAAGAGGACGGGATCCGGGTTGTAACCACTGCTCTGGACGAAAACGGTTTCGTGTTCGGCGGACATGACCGACTTGTGAATATGTTACAGAAAGTCGATGAAAGGTTCAGCCAGAAACGCATCGGTGTCGTCGGTACGTGTGTGAGCATGATAATCGGTGAGGAACTCCATGAAGCGGTCATGGAAGCAAACCTCGATGCCCCTGTAATTGAAGTAGAGGTCCATGCCGGTTACAATGACAACACCAAAGGAGTACTGTTTGCCCTGGAATCCGCCCTTGATGTCGGAATAATCGACAGGCAGGAATTTGAAAGACAGCAGCATCTTCTCAATGAAGCCACAAATGTAGAAAAAAAATATGGGGCCGCCAGTAAGGAGTATCTTGAACCCTCCCGTGGTGATGTAAAATATACCGTGGCAAAAAGAGTCATTGAAATGCTCAAAGCAGGCAAGAAGGGGATCTGCATCCTCAATGCCAAAAAAGAAACCGCCTACATGTTTGCTGATATAACGGTGGCATTGCAGGAAGTGGCCGAAAAACTAGGTGTTGAGGACAACATAGTCAATTTAGCAAACCTTGATACCGGACTTGGGCTACCCCGGGTACGCCAGCATGCAGAACATATTCTTGCAGATATGGATAATAACGTAAAAATAGATGAAATTATAGGCGGACTGGATGAATATCCCATTGCAGGCCAGCAGGTCAGGCAACTTATAAAATCAAA